>CAYGQI010000062.1:0-9446 GCA_964351925.1 uncultured Anaerolineales bacterium
CATCGCCTCCGCCCGGGCCTCTTCGCGCAGCGCCGAGGGGTCGTCGAACGTGAACTGGATACCATAGACGTTGTTGGCTCCCGCCGCGGTCACCGCATCCAGCACGTCTCCCGCCTCGTCCACCTCTCGCAACTTGACCACTACCGAGTTGTTGACCACATACCCGATAACGCGTTGCTTGCTGTCTTGCCAGTCGATCTCAGCTTGGATGCTGTAGTCTGCCGTCTGGATGTCCTCCTCAGCCACTCCCTTCGCGAGGAGCGCATTCATGACCTCTGCCATCCGCTCATCGTTCTGCTCCGCCGCGGTCCGGGCTTCGGCATCCCTGGTCTCCACCCCGATGGTGATCATCGCCAGGTCGGGCTTCCCTGTCGCTTTGCCCTCCGCCATCACCGTGATCCCAGTGGGCTCTCCTACAGTCCCAGGCCTGGCAGCGCCCGGCAGGACCCACACCAGTTGAAGCACCAGTACCACAGCGATCAGGACCAGGCCTACGGTACCTATCATAATCCCCGTTTTTGACATTTCGACTCGTCCTCCCTACATAGTAGATCTGATGGCGCCGTCAGGCACGCATCTCTTGCACCATAGACGCCGGAGACAGAGGAAATGTTCCGCAGTGACGCCGGTCAGAGCATGAGGAGTTGGAGGTGGGCACCGCTATGAAAAGGCCCCGATCTACGTCGGGGCTTCACTGCTCAGTGCCGAGAAAGGGACTCGAACCCATACGGGGATACCCCCACTGCGCCCTGAACGCAGCGCGTCTACCTGTTCCGCCATCTCGGCCCGGCATTCATCGATAGTATATCCTCAAGCACCCAGCTTGTCAAGTCATTCGTTGGAATCCTCGCTGACCATCATCCTGCGGGTCTTGATATACCACTTGCTGGCGGTACGGAACCGGTCGCTGGGGTCCATCATGGGGCTCAACTGCACGCCGTTCACCATCTCATCGACCGCGTAGTTGTACACAGGGTAGTACAGCAGCAGCGAGGGCACCTCGTCCGCAAACAAGTCCTGGAAGTCGCCATGGAGCCGCGCTCGTTCGCTCTGATCGGTGTTCTGGCGAGCCTGCTCCAGCAGTTGGTCCACGTCCACGTTGTTCAGGCCCGCGTAGTTCTGTCCCTCCCCTCCAATCTGCGTCGAATGCCACATCAGATATGGATCGGGATCGCTGGGCAGGTTACCCCAACTGAACAGCAGTGCATCGAAGTTGCGAGGACGGAGAGCCTCGTCTACTACCCAGGAACTGTCCTCGACAACAGGAACAACACGGATTCCCACCTCCCACAATTGCCGCGTGATCTCCTCGATAATCTGTCGCCGCAGAGGGTCCTTGTTGGTGAGCAGAGTGAACTCCAGCCTGACTCCTTCCTTCTCGCGGACACCGTCGTTGTCGCTGTCCACCCAACCCGCCTCGGTCAGCAGCGTAGCGGCCTTGACGGGATCGTAGTAGTACTGCAACACATCATGATTGTACGCCCAGGAGTCAGGCATGATGGGACTATCGGCCACGATGCCCTGCCCATCAAGGATCTGATCGATGATACGCTGGCGATCGATGCCCCACAAAAGTGCCTGCCGAACCTCCTTCTCCTCGAAGATGGGCAAGTCAAGGTTGAGAAAGACCAGCGTGTAGCCGGAGAGGCGCGCCGTGTACAAGTTCAGGTACTCCTCCTCGCGAACCTTTGGTAGGTCTGCCGGCAGCACCTCACTGATGCCCTCCACTTCGCCCTGCTGATAGGCGGTGAAAATGCTCTGATAGTCGGGATAGAACTTGAACTCTATCTTGGACAACAGGGGCTGCTCACCATAGTAGTCGGGGTTGGCCTCGAGAATGACGTAGTCGCCGCTGACCTCACTGATCTTGAACATGCCTGTCCCTACGGGGCGCACGTTGAACTGATCCCCGGTCAGCTCCGCCGCTGGCACACTGGCCAGCACGTGCTCGGGCAGTATGCCAATCGTCGTATAGTCCAGAAAGGTGGCTAGCGGGGCCTGCAAGGTGAAGGTAACGGTGTAGTCATCGATCTTCTCGGCCACTACCGCTCGCCAGAGTTCGGCCAGCTCGGGAGGACCCTGGTAGTCCTCGTGCTGCATGGCACCAACGGTGAACAACACGTCATCTGCCGTGAAAGGCTCCCCATCGTGCCAGGCCACATCCCGGCGTAAATAGAAGGTGTAGACAAGACCATCGTCAGACACGTCCCAGTCTCTGGCCAGGGAGGGCACCGTCTCCCCCCGCTCATTGAGGTCGGTGAGGCCCAGGAAGATGAGCGAAACCAGGTCTTTGTCCACCTGGTTGTACTGGCAGAGAATGGGATTGATGTAGCTGGGATGCCCAGCAACGCCCTCTACGTAGGTACCGCCAACGTCCGGAACGACCACGGTTGTGGTGGTGTAGGCGACGTACCCGAGGAGCACAATGATCAGAGCGACGCCTACGATGGCGATGACGGCTTGCCAGCGGATGTGTCTCGCCAAGGTTAGATCTCGGCTCCTTCCACGGGTCTTTGGCGAAGCTCAGGCACTATAGAAGAGCGTCCTAGGGCTGTAGAAGCACCGAGGCAAAGGAGAAGACGAAGAAGAGAACCACTAGGCCTATGGTCAGATTGAACAATGTCTTCTCTGCACCACGACGTGTCTTGTATATTCCAGCGTCGCCGCCCCCAAAGAGCCCGCCCAGGCCACGCCCCTTGACCTGAAGAAGCACCGCGACGATGAGACATATCGAGACTATGAGCTGCACGATCTGCAAGTAGCGGATCACGTCAACACCTCCAAACTCGAATCATTATAGCATCCGGCGGCTTTCCTTGTCAAGCCTTGCCCCGGATGAGGGTGCCCGATAGCCTGATGAGGGCCCCTCCTGGACGCTCCCTCGATGCGGTCCACCCGCCCACGAGGCGCCCAGCGGCGAGAACCAGGATGCCGGCGCACACAAGTCTGGTGGGACTCCCACGCACCTTCGCTCTGGGGTGAACCTGGCCAGTGTGCCTGACTCTCGGAGTTGACAAACCCACCATGAGCTGGAGTCAGGCAGCACCACCCTGTGCGTCCCTGCTCATCTGGCCCCACGGCAGAGAGCGGAACCGCTACCCGGTTCCAGCATCCCTGCCGTACATCATGCGAGATCTTTCTGTTTGCACCACCGTCAAGTATAATGACATGAAGGGAACCGAGCGCTACTATATCCCCGGCAGCCGCACGTAAGCATGGATCAGCATCGAATCAGGAACTTCAGCATCATTGCCCATATAGACCACGGCAAGTCCACTCTGGCGGACCGCCTGCTCGAGTACACAGGGACTATCTCCCCACGGGAGATGGCAGATCAGGTACTGGACCAGATGGACCTGGAGCGGGAGAAGGGTGTGACCATCAAGGCCTCGGCGGTGCGCATGTTGTATAGCGCCGATGATGGCCAGGAGTACGAACTCAACCTCATCGACACTCCCGGCCACGTGGATTTCACCTACGAGGTATCCAGAGCTCTTGCCGCCTGCGAGGGCGCTGTCCTGGTGGTGGATGCCACCCAGGGGGTGGAGGCCCAGACTCTGGCCAACCTTTACCTGGCTCTGGAGCACGACCTGGCCATCATCCCGGTAGCCAACAAGATCGACATGAGCCGGGCGCGTCCCCAGGAGGTGGCACACGAGCTGGAGGATCTTCTGGGGATCCCGGCGTCCGATGTTCTGCAGGCATCGGCCCGGGAAGGAATCGGGACCAAGGATGTTCTGGAAACCATCGTGAAGGCCGTGCCATCGCCTAAGGGGCAGGCAGAGGCCCCGTTGCGGGCTCTGATCTTCGACTCCCACTACGACCCTTACAAGGGTGTCGTAGCCTATGTGAGGATCGTAGATGGTGCGCTGGGCGGCGACGAAAAGCTCAAGTTTATGTCAAACAACAGGACATTCGAGCCTCTGGAAACCGGTGTCTTCGTACCAGGCATGAAGCCTGTGATCGAGCTCACCACCGGCGAGGTAGGCTACGTGGCCACGGGGCTGAAGAACGTCCGGGATTGCTCTGTGGGCGACACCATAACCACGGCTGCCGAGCCTGCTAGAGAAGCACTCCCCGGGTACCGGCCCATCAAACCGATGGTCTTCGCCGGCCTCTATCCCGCCGAAGCGGAAGAGTACCATCTGCTGACGGACGCTCTGGACAAACTGCATCTCAACGATGCCTCGCTCTCATACCAACCCGAGGACTCTCAGGCGTTGGGTTTCGGCTTTCGGTGTGGTTTCCTGGGCCTCTTCCACATGGAGATCGTCCAGGAGCGTCTGGAGAGGGAATACGACCTCAATCTCCTGGCTACCGCGCCCAGCGTGGAATACCACGTCCTCACCAAGAACGGCAAACTGGTGGAGGTGGATCGTCCTGCCGACCTCCCGCCTCCCATAGACATCGAGACTGTTGAAGAACCCTGGGTCAAGATCAGCATCATCAGCCCTGACGACTACATCGGGCCCATCATGGAGCTGGTCACGTCTCGGCGCGGCGAGTACGGGTCCATGGAATACTTGGCCCCCCAGCGGGTGCTCCTTACCTACGAGATGCCCTTGGGGGAAATGATCGTTGAGTTCTACGATCAGCTCAAGTCCCGCACCAGAGGATACGCGTCCCTGGACTATTCGCTCTCGGGCTATAGACCAGGGGACCTGGTCAAGCTCGAACTTCTAGTCAACCAGCAACCCGTTGACGCCCTCTCTCTCATCATGCACAGGGATCAGGCATACGCCAAGGGCAGCGCCCTGGTGAAGAAACTGAAGGAGCTCATCCCCAGGCAACTGTTCCCCGTGCCCATCCAGGCCGCTGTGGGAAGCCACGTCATCGCTCGCGAGACCGTCAAGGCCTTGCGCAAGAACGTCCTGTCCAAGTGCTACGGAGGTGACGTGACCCGGAAACGCAAGTTATTGGAGAAGCAAAAAGAGGGCAAGAAGCGAATGAAGAAGATCGGCCAGGTGAACATCCCTCAGGAAGCCTTCATGGCCGTCTTGAACCTCTCAGAGGACTAGAAAGACCGCACCGCAGATCATGTCCCCGGATACCACACAGTTGACGATCCTCCATACTAACGACCTGCATGCGCGTATCGAGCAACTACCCTTCCTTAGTGCCATGGCGAAGCGAATCCGCGGGGAGGTTGAGAGTAGCGGGGGTCATGCGCTGCTATGGGACGCCGGCGACCCTGAGGATCGTATGCTGCTGGAGAGCGATGTGACCAAGGGTGTCGCCATCGCCGCCATTATGAACGTGGTGGGCTACGATGCAGTCGCTCTGGGCAACTCGGCTGCGCCCACTTACGGCCCCAGGAACCTGGCCCGCATCGCAGAGACCGCCACTTTCCCTATCCTGTCCGCCAATCTGGTCTGGTCCGACACTGGACAACTGGTGGAGGGAACCGTACCGTACATGCTGCTGGAGGTTGGTCCCGCCAAACTCGGCCTCATTGGACTCACGGCGCTATCCAACGCCTACTCCATCTTCGGGGCCCGCAGCTACCCACCTGTGCCCATCGTCAGGGAGCTAGCCAGTCACTTGCGCGAGCGCGGGGCCACCATTTTGGCGCTGCTGTCGCACCTGGGGCTCGAGGAGGACAAAGCACTGGCCCAGGCCGTGGACGGCATCCATCTCATCGTCGGCGGGCATACCCACGATGCCCTGGAGGAGCCTCTCGAAGTCAACGGGGCCCTCATCACCCAGGCCGGCTCCTACGGCAATCGGCTCGGTCGCATCGACCTCGAGCTGGACAACGTGTCGGGTCGGATCTCTGCCAGAAGGGCCCGCCTGCTACCCGTCCAGACGTCAGAAGTGGACGCGAAGGTCATAGAGGCCATCGAAGAACAGACCAAGGAAGTCCAGAGGCTGCTGGGTCGATTCGTCGGCCTGACTACCACTTTTCTTGATATCAACTACTTTCAGGAGTGTGCCCTGGGCAACTTCCTGGCCGACGTGTTGAGACACAGAATGGGCACAGCGGTCGCTTTCGTGGCCACGGGTATGCTTGACGAGGCGATAAGAGAGGGCGCCATCACTTTCGGCGACCTGTGCAGAGCATCATCGTCCACAGCCAACCCTGGCCGGGCGGAGCTAACGGGTCAGCAGCTGCTCAGTACACTGAACTACGGACTCCGCCCGCAAATCATGCAGGATCGCCCCGGTCCCCTGCGCGGCAACCCGCAGGGTATTCTGCAGGTTTCGGGGCTCAAAGTCAGCTACGACCCCTTCGGCGATCCGGAAGAGCAGGTTGTGGAAGTAATCGTCGGGACCGAACCGCTCGATCTCCAACGCAAATATGGCGTGGGAGCGACGGACTGGGAACTGGGCGAACTAACGGAGTACACCCATCTCGATCCACACGAAGTCACCTACGATGCGCCGACGATACTGCGCGAAGCGATGGAGGAGTATCTGGCCGACCACTCTCCCATTTCCACAGAGGTGGAAGGGAGAATGCAGCCTGTATGAGGCGCCCTGCGCTTCCAGGAGCATACGGTCCCACTTTCTATCTCGCTTTCCTGGCCTGCGTCCTCTTTTTCTCCAGTATTCACCTGCTGATCACACCTCTGCCACTCTACATCGAGGAGATAGGCGGCGGTCCGGCTGATGTGGGAGTGGCCGGCACCACCTTCGCTATCGCAGCTCTCATCCTCCGCCCGTACATGGGTCGTCTGGTAGACACGCGGGGGAGGAAGATAGCCCTGCTGATCGGTACGGCCATCTTCACCATCGGTCCTCTGTCCTACATCGCGACCGGCTCCCTTCCCGTGTTTCAAGTGGCCCGGATGTTTCACGGCATCGGCATCGCCGCCTTCACCAGCGCGTACTACACGCTGATCGCTGACGTTACCCCGCCCTCACGCTGGGGAGCCGCTCTGGGGCTGGCTGGAATAGCGCCCTCCTTGTCCATGATCATCGCCTCGCCCCTGGGAACCAGTCTACTAGAGCACACCAGCTTCGCTGTCGTCTTCGCGCTGGCTGGTGTGACGGGCCTGGCCAGCCTGGTCGCTGTACTCCTGATTCGCGAGCCGACGCGCCAGACGTTGACACTCCAGCCTGAGGATTCCGGCACTACTGGCCTCCTAGACGTAGCCAGAATCCGGGGCGTGGTGGCCCCATCGCTGGTCACGCTGACCCTGGGCCTGGGCTACGGCACCACTTTCTCCTTCCTTCCCCTCTTCGCTCGGGACCGCGGTTTGGGCAACGTGGGATTCTTCTTCACCATGTCGAGCATACTCACTGTGGCGTCCAGATCCCTGGGGGGACGTCTCTCAGACAGAGTCGGCCGACTTCCCGTCATCCTTCCGACGCTCGCCATCCTGGCTTTTTCATTGCTGGGACTCAACTGGACGTACGCCTTTGGTCCGCTGATGCTGATGGCGGTGCTTCAGGGGATAGGCTTTGGAGGCGCGCGAGTGGGACTGGAGACCATGGTCGTGGATGGTGCACCTACTGAGGTGAGGGGTACGGCCTTGAGCCTTCTCTACTTCTGCTTTGACCTGGGCATCGCTGTCAGCGGGCTTCTCATCGGAGCCGTGGCCGCCCTGTGGGGGTATGGAGAGGGGTATCTCATGGTGGGCGTCGTATGTATCCTCACCCTGCTGCTTTTTGCAGGGGTGATGAGAAGGCCAGAGACCGTCTAGGAGTCTAGGCTCAGCCCATCGGCTGGCCGGCCGCTGCTTCCAGGACCTCTACCACCCTGCTGGCCGCTATGTCCCAATCGAACTCGGGCAGCCGGTCTCGGCCCAGCTGGACTAGTTGCGACCGCAGTTGCCCATCTTCGATCAAGCGGTGAATGGCCTCGGCAATGTCGTCCACGTCAAGGGGATCGACGAGCAAGGCCGCCTTCCCCGCTACCTCCGCCAGCGATGAAGTGCGAGAGGTCACGACGGGCACACCGTACGTGGCGGCCTCCAGGACGGGGAAGCCAAAGCCCTCGTACAGGGAGGGAAAGACGAAGGCCTCCGCACCCGCGTACAAGTCTGCTTTCTCTTCGCCCACGTATCCCGTGAGGACAATATCGATCCCATAAGGTGAAGTGTTTATCAGCCGCGCCACTTCTTCAAACCCCACACCAGGCGTGCCACCCAGCACCAGTTGATGCGGAAAACCGCGCTCCTTCAACTTGAAAAAAGCTTGTACGATGCGAGCCACATTCTTCTTCGTCTCCAGCCGCCCCAGGAAGAGGAGATACGGGGGAGTGATGCCATAGTGGTCCAAAGTGGAGCTTACCTGGTCGGGCGAGGGCAACGTCTTGTCCGTGACCGTCAGCCCGGAGTAGATGACTTCGATGCGCGATGGCTCAGTGCCATAGACTCGTACCAGGTCTTCCTTGGTGGCCTGGGAGACGGCAATGACCCTGGTCGCCGCCCGCAGGGCGAAGCGAGTGGTCAACTCTAGATACCATCGTACCAGGGGAGAGTAGCACTCAGGGAAGAAGTGGAAGGCCACGTCGTGCACGGTGGTCACGCACACCGGTGGATGCATGAACGGGATGACGTTGGCAGGGGCGAAGAACACGTCAGCCTTCTGCCTGCGCAACTCCTGGGCCAGCCTGGTCTGCGCCCACAGCCTGCGCTGTGGTATCCGTCGGATGGTGAAGTTGGGAGGAAGGTGCGCGAACTCCTCCGGCACTTCCTCGTTCAGGAGGAGTGCATACTCATTGAGCGAGTCGATCCGGGCCAGGGCGAGGATCAAATGCAGGGTATAGAACTCGGTTCCTGTGCGAGGCTGCTTGGCCGCTGGCGAGGCGTCGATGGCAATTCTCATCACACTTCGGTCCCCGCTGGTTTCCGCGCCACGGCTGTGAGACCGTACTCCAGGAAGAGCAGGCCCGCCAGGTTTGTCCACTGGGAACGGAGCATCTTCCGCGGCCAGGCCCCCTTCCACAGGCGTCTGGCGAGGCTGAAAAGCGACGACCGCATGGGGCCAGCTTCCGGAGTTCCCTCATCCCCCTCCAGCATGGCCACCACCGCTCCGGGGAGAGAATAGCGGGGCACCAGCCCCGCCGCGCTGAAAGCCCTCCGATAATCGAGCAGGTCGTAGGTATGCTCGTTGATGCCAGCCTCGGTCTCGGCGTTGTCTACCCGCTTCGCCTTGAAGATTCGGACGCACGGCTCACTCGTCAGCGCCAGCCTCCCCCCAGGCCTGAGCACGCGGGCGCATTGGGCCACGACCCGGTCGAGGTCCGGGCTGTGGTGGATGCTGGCCACCGAGAGTACCAGGTCGAAGGCCGCTGGACGGAAGGGAAGAGTCTCCATGCTCGCCAGCACACGACAGAAGTGCGGCGTCCCGTGCTGGAGGTAGACACTCCCTGTTTCCAGTCCTCCAGCGCGCTTGTCCCTTACCACGTCGAGGGCCACGACCTGGCACCCTTTGCGCGCTAGCAGAGCACTGGCCCAGCAGCGTCCGGCTCCCACCTCCAGCACCCTCTCATCTCCACG
>CAYGQI010000063.1:0-8082 GCA_964351925.1 uncultured Anaerolineales bacterium
TGGTGTTCGTCAGCATGATCTTCACCGTGCTGATTGGCATCCCGTTGGGTGTGCTTTCTGCCGCCTTCAAAGACGGCTGGCTCGATCACTTCAGCCGCGTGTTTGCGGTGGTCAATGTCTCCATGCCGGTGTTCTGGCTGGCCCTGTTAATGCAACTGCTGTTCGTGCGTCAGCTCGGCCTCTTGCCCATAGGTGGTCGGGTGAGCCGGGAGATTGCCATCCTTGCGCCGATCGATAAGATCACGGGCTTCTACCTGGTGGACACAGCCCTGGCCGGCAACTGGGCGGCGTTCCGCGACGTATCGAGCCACCTCATCTTGCCCAGCATAGCATTGGCGACCTACGGCATCGGGCTGAGCATTCGTATGACCAGAGCGACGATGGTGGAGGTACTGCAGCAGAAGTACATCACCGCCGCCTGGGCAGCGGGCCTTACGCGTCGCACGGTGTACCTCAGGCTCGCGCTCAAGAACGCCATCGTACCCACCCTCATGGTGCTCAGCCTCAACTTCGTCTGGCAGATCAGCGGCGCCATGTTGGTGGAGATCGTCTTCCTCTGGCCAGGGCTGGGAACTTACCTGGTCAACGCCATCTTAACCATCGACTTTCCGATAGTGGTTTCAGTGGCCCTGGTCGTGACCGTATTCTACGTCTTGAGCAACCTGTTCGTCGACGTCCTCCAGGCGATGATCGATCCTCGCGTGACCCTGGAATAGCGGCGGCAAGGAGGCCAGATCATGACCGTTCAGCGAGAGGAAACCCCAGGGCAGCCACGAAGCGCTTGGAGTGCCCAGTTCATGGAGTACGGGCTGATGTGGCGTGCCTTGCGACGGGATCGCTTGGCCCTAATCAGTCTGGCCATCATTCTGATCTTTGTCGCAGGGGCGATCTTCGCTCCTTGGCTGGCGCCCTATCCGGACCAAGGGATGGGCAAGGCCAACTTGGGGGAGAAGCTGGATCCGCCCAGCTCCGCGCACCCTCTGGGGACCGACGATCTGGGTCGCGATTTGTTGTCGCGTATCCTCCTCGGTAGCCGACCTTCCCTCAGCATTGGCCTCTTCGTAGTGGGCCTGGCCATGCTCATTGGGACGCCCCTCGGTGCCATCGCCGGCTACTTCGGTGGGTGGATCGATCAGGCCATCATGCGTATCACCGACGTCTTCCTCTCGTTTCCGGCCTTGCTGTTGGCGATTACCATCAGTGCCGCGTTGGGGGCCAGTTTCTTCAATGCCATGCTCTCCATAAGCCTGACCTGGTGGCCTTGGTACACGCGCCTGGCCAGGGCGCAGGCGGTATCGCTGAAAGAGCAAACCTTTGTCGAGGCGTCTCGGGCCATCGGGGTGCCAGGCTTCACCATCATCCGGCGTCACATCATACCCAACGTTCTTACACCAGCTCTGGTGCAGGCGACAATGGATATCGGGTCTGCCATTCTGATGGGGGCGGCGTTGAGCTTCGTCGGGCTCGGCGTGCAACTGCCCAAGCCCGATTGGGGCAACATGTTGAACGTCGCCCGTCTGTACTTCAACGACGGCCCATGGTTCGCCATCTTTCCGGGTCTAGCCATCCTTTTGATCGCCATGTGTTTCAACCTGCTGGGCGATGGGGTGCGAGATGTGCTGGATCCACAGTCGAGGAGGACCGGATAGATGGATCAGCCGCTGGTGGAGATTCGGGACCTGCGCCTCCAGTTCCGTACCTACGCGGGAATCGTACACGCTCTCAACGGTATAGACCTGGAGATAGATGAGCAAGACATGCTGGGCCTCGTCGGTGAGACCGGCTGCGGGAAGTCGATGACCGGGTTGGCCATCCTGAGGCTGGTCCCGCGTGGTGGAGAGATTGTTTCGGGCAGCATTCGATTGAGAGGTGAGGACCTGCTGACGCAGCCAGAATCGTACATGCAGCAGATAAGAGGCGCGCGCATCGCGATGATCTTTCAGGATCCAACCGCCTCGTTGAACCCCCTGTTCACCATCGGCCAACAGATCGAGACTGTAATGGGGCGCCATCAAAGAGGCGACAAGGGCAACATGCGGGCGCGAGCACTGGACCTCTTGAAGATGGTTGAATTGCCCGATCCTTCCCGCATCCTGGGCACCTATCCTCACGAACTGAGTGGCGGCATGAAGCAGCGCGCGAGCATCGCCATCGCCTTGTCCTGCGGTGCCGACCTGCTCATCGCCGATGAGCCCACGACTGATCTGGACGTCACCGTTCAAGCCCAGATTCTGGACCTGCTTCGAAGGCTGAGGGAAACCCAGGGCGTGGCCATACTGATGATCACCCACGATCTCGCCGTCGTGGCGGAGACGTGTCGGCGTGTGGCCGTGTTGTACGCAGGCCAGGTTGTGGAATCCGGGCTGGTGGACGAAGTACTCTTCGACGCGAAGCATCCGTACACACGTGCTCTGCTACAGGCCAGCCCCAAACGAAGCAGCCGAGGGCGGCAGCTGCAGGCCATACCAGGAACAGTGCCCAGCGGTCTTCGACCTCTTCAAGGCTGTTCCTTCGGCCCTCGCTGCCCGCAGGCGATGGAGGTCTGTCTTCAGCCTCCTCTGAGGGTCTCGGTGACGTCAGCGCACGCAGTCTACTGCTTTCTGTATGACGGTTCTGAGGAAAGATGAGCGAGATCGAGCAGATCGACACACAGCCTGACGTGCAGGTGCAAGTCAAGAACCTGGTGAAACACTTCGTCCAGCGAACCGGATTCCTGCGGCGCAAGCCGCGCGTTGTGCGGGCGGTGGATGGCGTGTCTTTCGATATCCGGCGCAGAGGAACTCTCGGCCTGGTGGGTGAGTCCGGCTGCGGGAAGACCACGATTGGACGTTGTCTGCTGCGTCTAGTGGAGCCCACAAGTGGGGAGGTATACTTCGAGGGCACGAACGTGCTCGGGTTGTCGGGCAGCCGGCTGAGAAGGCTGCGCCGTGACATGCAGATCGTGTTTCAGAACCCCTACTCCTCTTTGGATCCTCGGATGAGCGTACTGGGCATTGTCAGTGAGCCGCTTCAAACCCACACCTCTCTGAGCCACGGGCAGATCCGCGATCGGGTTGTGGAGCTGCTTGAACAGGTAGGCATGTCCGGCGATCACATCTATCGCTATCCCCACGAATTCTCCGGGGGGCAGCTACAGCGTATCGCGGTCGCCCGCGCGTTGGCCCTCAATCCCAAGTTTCTGGTATTGGACGAGCCCACGGCGGCTCTTGATGTCTCCGTTCAAGCACAGGTCATCGCTCAACTGATGCAACTCCAGCGCGAGCTGGAACTGACGTATCTCTTCATCTCCCACAATTTGACGTTGGTGCACTACCTAAGTGACACCATCGCTGTGACGTACCTGGGCAAGATCATCGAATACGCCGGTGCGGATGAGGTCTTCGACAACCCTCTGCATCCCTATACCCAGGCGCTGTTGTCGGCAACACCTTCGCTGGATCGGGAGCTGCGACAGCAACGGGTCATGCTGAGCGGAGGTGTGCCCGACCCTGCAAACCCACCTCCTGGGTGCGTGTTCCATCCCCGTTGCCCCAGAGCGAGCGACTCGTGCAGCCATGAAGAGCCGCAATTGGTGGATGTGGGAAACGGCCACCTGGTAACCTGTCACTTGTGACGAAACATCAGCCCCAGTGTCAGCCAGTGATGAGTCCAGTCGCCTGCGTGCATCGAAGTGCCAGAAACCGGATCATGCCCGCGGAGGCGACAGTGCACCTGCCTTGCTGGACGCCTCCTCGCCAAATCGCCCGCTGGCAACCTATGCACGTCTTTCCGAGAGCGCAGAGATCCTTTGCCCCCCGGCTCATCCACCCAAGAAGGAGGGCGGTGATTGGGACACCTCGGCCCCCGTATCTCTGACGTTCAGGACACGGAGACTGCGGACCCGGGAGCTGGCGTCACCAGTTTGGGGAGCGCCCTAGAAGGTCGACTGGCCGCTGCTCTGGGACGTGGCTAATCTTGCCGACTGGATACTTCAATACTGGCACTCAAGGAGGTCGTAAGTATGGAACTGCTGGAGGCGTTGCGCACCCGCAGAAGCGTGCGCCAGTGGACTGCGGAGCCGATTCCTGATGAGCAACTGAAGGAGTTGGTCGAGGCCGCGGCCAGAGCCCCGAGTGGAAGTAATAATCAACCCTGGACCTTCGTCATCATCAGGGAGCAGGGAAGGCTCAAGAGGCTGCGTGCGGCAGCCCCAGGGATAGCAGGTCGAGCGGCCGCCGTCATCCTCCTCTGTTTGGATCGACGATGGGGAGACGCGGAGCCGGGCACTAGCGAGTACGACATGGTGCACTTGACTCTGGGAGCGGCCATGCAGAATCTGCTCTTGGCGGCTCACGACAAGGGACTGGGCGCATGTGCGATTGGCTCGTTCCACCCCTCATCGCTCGCGTCGATCGTATCGCTGCCCCCCCATCTGCAGCTGAAGCTGCTTATCGCCTTGGGATACCCCGTCAGCCAGCCTGCAGCACCGGCGCTTCGCCCTTTGAGCGAGGTGTGCTACTTCGAGGAGGTGGGATCGAATCGTGACCACTGAGGATCTGACAGGCGAGCTACTACTTCTTATCGGGTTCATGCTCACCAGTGCCCATGGCCTGGTGGACGAGCCAAAGAGCTACGGTCCGGCTCGTCTTGTGGAAGCTGCTGGTCGACTGCTGGATATGATGGAAGAGCGGGGCATGCTGGATGACTCCCTGAAGGAGAGCAAAGGGATCATTGACCATGAGCGGTTCGGCCCCATGGACGAAGAGGGTTTCCCAGCCAGACTGGACCAGCTGGCACTGACGTGGACCGAGTCAATCGCTGACAGGTTCTAGGGGATATCGCTCCGCGACCGATCCTGCGCTGGCGCTCAGGGACGAACCCTCCACTCTTCATGTCAGGTTCACGCCGATTTCAGTTCTTCCCAAGAGCAGCGAACGCTGGTACCCTCAGCCGGGACCTTGATCTTCGGATCTTAGGCGTCCGAGAAAGGCGTCATAGGCGCCGCCGCTGGCCAGCATGTCGCGGCATGCTGCTCCACCAGCTTTGAGGAGCAGTGCCATCTCCACGACCCGCTTACCCAGGCTTTCCGCCGCAGCCACGGCTATCTGCGCGTCCTCTTCCCCGCTCTCGTACAGGCGGCGCAGGCTGTCCTTGCCCAGCTCTTTGCGAGTCCAGCCAGCTGCCCCTAAGTAAGACTGCCACGGGTCACCTGCAACGGGGATGCAGCCCATGAGCACGGCGTGGTTGATCAACGCGGTCATCACCTGTTCCTGGCCCGAGAAGATGCAGTCTCCCTGTACCACAACGCCCATAACCTTGAGGAGCTTGGAGACGCCGTTCCCTTCTTGGACACATTGACTATTCCCCAGCCTGTCTATGAAACACTTCAGTTGCCCTGGGATGCCCATGTGGTAGACGGGGACCGAGTAGATGATGGCGTCTGCCGCCATCCATGCGTCACGCAACTCCTGGAAATCGTCCCTTTTCGCACAATCGCCCAGCTCCTCGCAGCGGAAACAGGAGACACAGGGACCGATCTCTTTGTGCGCGAAGGAGTACAGATTACTCGCTACTCGCCCGGCAGATACACCATCGGCCGCAGCAAGGGCATGCTGCAAGAGATACCGGCTGTTGCCATGTTCTCTTGGGCTAGCACAGATGCCCAACAGACTGATTCTCTTCATCAACGCTCTCCTCATACGGAAGCTAGATCGTGCGCGTAGACTCGGCCGCAGTGGGGAGGCCCTGAGGCGCAGCGCGATTCAGGCTTGACCTGTGAATCACTTACTCTAGTCAGTAGCGCCTCTCCCCTCTGCCGACCCAAGCGCCAAGACCGGGAGCGTATCCACTTCGGTCGGGGTGTGGCCAGATGCACCAGGCCGTAGAGGGTCAGTATCCCACAATCAACTTCTCTGGGGGAGTGGGATAGGTCCTCTTGCTGTGCGAGAGCCCCAGGTCGGCGAGAGCCTCAGCGACTTTCACCGCCAGGATGCCTGGGTCGATCACCGGGACATCAGCGATACCCTGCTCCACCAGGCCCTTCTTTACCTCTCCGGCCAGGCCGATCATGCCGGTGCAGCCAAAGATGATGACGTGAGCTCCGTCCTCTCTCACCGCTTTGACTGACTGCTCTATAAGCGCTTTGACTACCCTATCGCTGTCGTCCAGCTCCAGCACCGGAATGTTGACAGCCCGGACCGATGCCAGCCGCTCCACCAGTCCCATCTTGGCCGCATGGCGATCGAACAAAGGGGCTAGCTGGTCGAGGATGGTGAGCACCGAAAACCTGTGCCCTAGCATCGAGGCGATGTGCATTGCCGTCTCGGCCGGGCCCACCACAGGTATGGTAACCATTTCGCGGGCCGCGTCAAGGCCCGGATCGGCCATGCAGTCGATGATCACAGCATCGACACCGTCTTTCTCGGCTGCCACGACCTTGCTCACTATGTCCGGCACAGCCACGGCTTCATCGTAGCGTGACTCGATGGACGCTGGTCCATTATCCAAGAGAGTCACGCTGATCTCCGTGCCCGGCCGGGCGCTCGGTGAGTACTGCTCGAGGCCCAGAGCCTCGAACTCCTTGGTGACACTGGGTATGACCACTCGGATCTTCATGCTAGCCTTGTCCTTTCCTTCAACTGCCATGTCGAGAGCCCGGACTGCCGCGCATCCCACCCTCAGTAGCCGACTATCTCCTTCTTGGGCGGAGTGGGATAGGTCCTTTTGCTGTGAGAGAGCCCCATATCTGCCAGGGCCTCGGCAATCTTGAAGGCGAGTTTCGCGGGATCGATGACCGGCACATCGGTAATGCCTTGCTGCCTCAGGCCCTCTTCCACGTCACGCGCCATGCCGGCCATGCCGGTGCACCCAAAGATGATCACGTGAGCGCCGTCCTCTCTCACTGCCTTCACCGATTGCTCCACCAGGGCACTAACCGCCCTGTTGCGATCCTCCAGCTCCAGTACCGGTATGTTGACGGCCCTCACCGAGGCTAGTTTGCCCTCCAAGCCAGCCTTTCTGGCGTGGTCGTGGAAAGGCCGGTCGTCGGCCTCCAGGACGCCGATCACCGAGAACCTGTGCCCGAGCATGGCGGCTATATGCATGGCAGTCTCGCAAGGCCCGATGACAGGGATGGAGACCATTTCCCGCGCCGCCTCGACACCGGGATCATCCATGCAGTTGGAGATCACGGCGTCCACGCCATCTTGCTCAGCCTGCACGATCTTGGCCACTACGTGGGGCGCCGCCAGGGCTGCCTCGTAGGTCGATTCGATGGAGGCTGGCCCCTTGTCTATCGAGACCACACTCAGCTCAGTATCAGGGCGCGCCATGGGTGACAATTCCTCCAGCGATGTTCCTTCCAGCCCCCTGGAAATGACCGGTTCTATCACTCGGATCTTCATGTCTTGTTACCTCCTAGTTACGACAACAGCATCTTATGACCTGTATCGGAGTGGGAGTTCGGTGCGCAAGGCTAGCTCGCACCGGAAGTGTCCCACTCTGCACCGCAGACCCTTGTCGAGGCATACGTTAGCCTTGTCAGCGGGCGACCGCTGGTGATGCCACCACTGCCCGAAGAAAGGCAGGCCACAGCTCTTCGCCAACCTTCGCGGGGTCGTGCACTTACTGTCTGGCCTTCATCAGTTCTTCGATGGGAACATAGCTAATGTCGAATCCAAAGTAACGCGGGCCGGACGCTCGGTCGAGGCCAAACTCGGTGCGGAAGACCTCCAGCCCCTTCACACCTACCGCCACCACCGCGTCACCTTCTTTGATCTGCGTGTTGGTGATCCCTTCGCCGCTTTCCTGGCGCGCCAGAACGACCAAGTCGGGGCTGCAAACCCACGGCTTTCCGTTCAGCCACGAGACGTGGTTTTCGTTCTTGAACCACACGTCCAGGGTTTGCCCCCGGAAGTCTCCCGTGCCCTTGACGTGCGTGGTACCGAACATGTAGCCATCTCGGTCCTCCCACTCCTTGCCGGAGACAACACCCTCGAAGAGACGCCAGCCTCCGGTGACCTCCACCGCTGCGTCAATGGGATCATCGCCCTTCTCCCGCGCCTCGCGGATCGCTCGCCCGAGCGCAAGGCTCTTGGTCAGGGT
>CAYGQI010000063.1:8182-9332 GCA_964351925.1 uncultured Anaerolineales bacterium
CCGGTTCCCATGAATACGCAGCCTCGTATGAAGTCCTCACAGTCCTGCCAAGTCCGCAATTGCACGCTGCCCATTTTGACCTCCGTTGATTATGTTCTTGAGTGCAGTAACACGTGACCACACTGAAGTCCAACTCTCAGCCGGCGGCTCAGCCGAGTGACCGGTTCCCGTCCTCTTTCGCCGATGCGTCTCCTCCATCCAGTGGCACCCAGGGCTCCGCCGCCATTCTCCCGCCTGGACCCTTGACGCTCCGTCCGCCATGCTCAGAAGCCCAGCGTTCCTACTCTGTCCTCGATGGGGACGTAGTCGACATCGAATCCAAAGTGCCGCGGCGCGAATACAGCGAGACCTTCTTGGGTACGGAAGCCCTCCCACGCTTTCCTTCCGACGACGGCTACCTTGTCGCCCACGGCGAAGTCGAAGCTGAGCCCCGGTTCGCCCGTGCCAAGTTGCACCATGACCATGGAGTCGGGACTGGTAACGAAGGGTTGACCATCCAGCCAGCTCACATGATACTCGTTCTTGTACCAAACGCGGAATCTCTGGCCCTCGTACCTGCCCAGCCCCTGCAGCGTGTGAGTCCCGATACCGAAAGCGTACGATTGCTCGTCAGACGTCTCTGTGGCAGTGATCTGTCCCTCGAAGAGCAGCCACCCATCGACGGCTCTCACAGCCTCCGCCACCGGGTCTGCCCCCTTCTCGCGAGCCTCTCGAATGACCCTTCCCACGTGAAGAGCCCTGCTCAGCGTGTCGGGGACCAATAGGGCTCTAGCTTGCTTCATCGGGAAGAGGTCCCAGCATGCACCCACGACGCCGTACGAGGCGAGGGTTATCATCCGTCCGATGCGATCGGCCATGGCGATGCTCACGGTGTCTTTTAGGATGATCACGTCACCCCATCGCGTCACCATAGCCATCGGGCAGAACGGCACTCCACGAAACTCCGGTATCCCCTGATCCACTTCGGGGACGGCCCGGCCGCCAGCGTAGTCTCCGTCCACGACAGGCACGCCAAGTTCCAGTCCCACTGCGATCGCTACCGCCACGGCCAGGGCTCCGGTCTCCCCAGGCACGATGGCCTCCACCTGAACTCCCTCCGAATCCTGCAATGCCCGGACCGCGGCCACCGTGGCGCCCAGTTCGTCATACT
>CAYGQI010000064.1:0-2666 GCA_964351925.1 uncultured Anaerolineales bacterium
CGCATCTTTGACAAGCCGGTCCGGACCTGCTACAATAGAAGGATGGAGGACATCATGTACGCCATCATAGAGACATGCGGGAAACAGTACAGGGTATCGCCGGGACAGAGCATCGAGGTGTCCGGTCTTGCCGTGAATGTCGGCGAGATGGTGGATATTGACGACGTGTTGCTGGTGGCCGACGACGGAAAGGTGGAGGTTGGAAAGCCCACGGTGCCGGGGGCCAGAGTGAGGGCCAAGGTGGTGGGACGCAGACGAGGGCGAAGGATCACAGTCTTCAAGTTCAGAGAAGGCAATCGCTATCAGCGCAAGCGCGGTCACCGGCAGGATCGTACTATACTATTGATCGCTGACATACTGCGTGGCGGGGTTGAGGAAGGACGCCGGGCTCCTTCTGAGGCCGCGGAGGAGCAGCAGCCGGTCGCGAAAGAAGAGGCTGCTGTCTCCACGAACGTTCCCATCGAGGGATTGGGACTGCCAGCTCGTGTGGAGGGCGCTCTGACTGGCGCTGGATTGAAGACTGTGGCAGACTTACTGCAAAAGGACGAAAAGGAGCTGCTGGCTGTCCGTGGTTTTGGGGCTAAGTCTCTGGAGCAGGTCCGGGCAGTCCTGAGAGAACAGGGATTCATCAAATAGTAGTGACTGAGGTATATCAACATGGCCCACAAGAAGGGTGCCGGCAGCAGTCGCAACGGTAGAGACAGTGCTGGGAGAAGGCTGGGCGTGAAGCGTTATGACGGGCAGAAGGTCACCGCCGGGACGATCATCGTGCGCCAGCGCGGCAGCACCTTCTATCCCGGCGAGAACGTGAAGATGGGCAGGGATTACACGCTGTTTTCGCTCGTCGACGGGTTCGTCAAGTTCGAGCGCGCTTCCAAGCTCAAGAAGCGAGTCAGCGTCCATTCGGAGGTTGCAGGCTAGATGAAGAAGGAGATACACCCGGAGTACTTCCCGGAGGCTCGCGTGGTATGCGGATGTGGCAACAGCTTCGTCACTGGCGCCACACAGCAGCTGATCAAGACCGATATCTGCTCCGCCTGCCACCCGTTCTTCACCGGAGAGCAGCGCATTGTCGACACGGCAGGCCAGGTAGAACGGTACATGAGACGTCTGGAGAAGCGGGAAGAGATGGGCAAGGTCCCTGCTCCAACAGCTGCGCTGGAGCAGGAGGAGGACGAGGCGCCGAAGGGAAAGCGGCGCAAACGCAGCAGCGCGAGCAAGCAGTAAACGATGGAGGGCAAGGATTCCTTGCCCTCTTGCTTATGAGCCTTGATGCAGTGTTGGCATGAGGAGGCGATGAAGATCCGTTATCGTCACGAAGGTGGTTCCATCGAGCTGATCTGTGGAAGCATGTTCTGCGGCAAGACTGAGGAGCTGATCCGGCGTGCGAGGCGAGCCGTGATCGCCAAGCAGAAGGTTCAGGTCTTCAAGCCCGCACTGGATGATCGATACGCCGTGGAGAAACTGGCATCCCACACTGGTGTCTCCTTCGATGCCGTCAGTGTGGTTGATGCCAGCGAGATCGCACGACTGGTGGAACCGGACACTGAAGTCGTGATCATCGACGAGGTGCAATTCTTCGATCAGTGCCTCACGGATGTCTGCGACGCGTTGGCCGACGCAGGGAAGCGTGTCATCGTTGCTGGACTGGACAACGACTTCCGAGGAGAGCCGTTCGGGCCTGTTCCCTCTCTGATGGCTCAGGCGGATATCGTGGACAAGCTCCATGCCATCTGTGTTGTCTGCGGTGCCCCGGCCACGCGCACGCAACGGCTCCTCGATGGCCGACCGGCGTCGTATGATGATCCTATCATCATGGTCGGCGCGAGTGAGGTGTACGAGGCGCGTTGCCGGCGCTGTCACGAGGTGCCGGGGAAGCCCCGGAGGCCGCAAGGGGAAAGCTGAGCGCTCGAACGATGGTGAGCGTCACCTGTTTCGGCGGCGTCAGCGAATTCGGTGGGAACAAGATCCTCCTGGAAGACCACAACACTCGGTTGCTCTTCGACTTTGGGACTTCCTTCGCCCGTCGTTACCGAATTGTATCTCCCCGGACTCTCATTACCGTACACACCGAGGAACCTGAGTACTTCCTCACCTCGCTGAGGGGCGAAGGGATTGAAGTCGCCTTGCCTGAGTCGGGCGAGGAGATTCCTTTGGCGTCTTGAGCGCTAGCTGACGTCTCCCACAGTGATGCGGGCCTCGGTTCCGTCCCCCCGCCGCACGACCAGCGCACCGTAGCCGTCGACGCCCTGAAGCCGACCCGTTTCTCGTCCCCAGGGGGTATCGACTTCGACCTCTTCGCCAATCTGGAGAAGACGCGCGGCCCACCTGGCTACCGGCGACTCGCCCTTCTTCAGGAGGAGATACTCTCTCTCCATGAAAGTGAGCAGCGAGCGCAGAACCTTAAGGCGAGAGGCTTCGTGACCCAACTCCGTGGACAGACTCGTGGCAGTGGCGGCAATCTCAGGGAAATCGTCGACGTCGAGGTTCACGTTCAGTCCTATGCCGATCACTGCATACTCCAATTCCTCACCGCTCAGGCTTGTCTCTATAAGTATGCCTCCTGCTTTCTTGCCCGCCAACAGGATGTCATTAGGCCACTTGAAGTGTACCACGAGCCCGGTGGAGTGCTCGATGGCCTGGGCCGCCGCCAGAGCGGATGACAT
>CAYGQI010000064.1:2766-8867 GCA_964351925.1 uncultured Anaerolineales bacterium
GTGCCCAAGCCTGTACTTATGGCTTCAGGAGTTAGCTCTTTCATCAGTCCGCCATGAAGTCAGTCGCCCAATGGCATGCAAGTAGCTGTTGACCGACGAAGCGGTGGTATGCATGAAGCGCATTCCGGACCCTCGCTGGGTGAGGGCGTTGCCGTCCTTTCCGCCGAAGGGTATAATCGTCTGCACCATGTTAATGATATCCTGGCTTACGCGAGTTGTCAAGAGGGGGACCGGATGGTGGAAGCCATGCCGAGCGTCTACGTTACCAGGCTGATTCCCAATGCAGGGCTGAATCTGCTGCGTGGCTGTGCTCACGTGAAGGTTTGGGAGGGCGAGCTGCCTCCGTCGCGTGCGGTGCTCATGGCGGAGCTAAGGGCGGTTGACGGGGTTCTTAGCCTCTTAACGGACAAGATGGACGCCGAGATCATGGATGCGGCCCCCCGCCTCAGGGTGATCAGCAACTATGCCATCGGCTACGACAACATAGATGTGCAGGCGGCCACGGAGCGAGGCATCATGGTGTGTCACACACCTGGGGTCCTTACCGACACGACGGCGGATTTCGCCTTCACGCTCCTGGCCTGCCTCGCCCGCAGGGTGGTAGAGGCGGTGAACTACGTGCGGAGAGGGCAGTGGAAGACCTGGGGCCCGATGCTCTGCCTGGGATATGATCTTCACGGGGCTACCCTTGGTCTGATAGGCCTCGGTCGAATAGGCAGTGAAGTGGCAAAACGAGCCAAGGGGTTCGAGATGCGCGTTCTGTACCACGACCCGGATCGTCAGCCTAGGCTCGAGCGGGAACTGGGTCTGGTCTACACTGACCTGGAGACCTTGCTCAAGGAGTCGGATCTCATCAGCCTCCACACGCCTCTCACACCTGAGACCTACCACTTGATCGGTGCGGAGCAGTTCACGATGATGAAGAAGGCGGCCGTCCTCGTCAACACCTCTCGAGGCCAGGTGGTCGACCAGCGGGCACTTTACCAGGCTCTGGTCTCGGGTGAGATAGCTGGCGCAGGGCTGGACGTTACGGACCCGGAGCCGATAGATCCCGACGACCCGCTCTTGGAGTTGGACAACTGCGTGGTGGTGCCCCACATCGCCAGCGCTAGTGTCGCGGCTCGGACGCTGATGGCTACCATGGCGGCCGAGAACCTGGTGGCTGCGCTACAGGGGCGGATGCCGCGCAATCCGGTGAACCCAGAGGTGCTGGATGTGAAGGGGCGACGCTGAGCGTCGACCTGCCAGGCCCATGGGGCCTCGGCATAAGAGCGGGTGGGGCCTGGAGTAACAGAGGCGTACAGCGGCCGTTCGGAGGAACGTCAACCGGCTTCTGGTCCGCTATGTGGCCCCAGGGCTGCTTCCTTGACAAAGCCCGTCAGGGAGGCTAGTGTAGTTGGTGAGTTGAAGACACTCCCGCGTCCAGAGGCGGTGGCACGCGCGACTCGGTTCGTTTACAATCTATTGGCTCTTTGGCCATCGATACACGGTGTGAGCTCTTATCCAGAGGGGTGAAGGGACCGGCCCTGGGAAGCCCCGGCAACCTTCCGCGGAGAGCGCAAGGCCTGGTAATTGCCCAGACAGCAGCCGTTTCCAGGCGTGTACTTGGTCCGCGGCTTCGGTGCCAATTCCGGAGGGTTCTGCCCCGGTTGGCGTGTCAGCTCTCTCGACTTTGAACTGGGAGGGGACTGGCTGACGGGGGTGGAACCTGGAAGATGAGAGGAAGTCACGTGGGCTTTCTCTCCAACCAGGAGAGATTTTTTTTGACCGTCATGGGTCTACTTAGGGCTGAGGTGTAGCCATGCGTACCATCGAGTGGGACTCCGGCGCAGTGCGGATGATCGACCAGCGGCTGCTGCCCCACGAATACGTGGAGGTGGAGTTCACGGACTATAGAGACGTCGCTAAGGCCATCAGAGAGATGTACATCCGAGGCGCCCCCGCCATAGGTGCGGCGGCGGCCTACGGTGTGGCCCTGGCTGCCGTTCACAGCGAGGCGCGGGACATGCCTCAACTGGTGGCTGATGTGCGGCAGGCGGCCGACGTTCTGCAAGCGACTCGCCCCACCGCCTCCAACCTCTTCTGGGCACTGAAGAGGATGCTGGCGAGGCTCGAGGATGACTCCTTGCCAGGTGTCGACGACATGCGGAAGGCGCTGATCGCCGAGGCGGAGGCCCTGGCGGAAGAGGACGTAGCAGCCAACAAGCGGATGGGTCAATACGGGGCGGAGCTCATAGAGGATGGCTACAGCATCTTGACGCACTGCAACGCGGGAGCTCTGGCGACAGTGGACTATGGAACGGCGCTGGCGCCCATCAGGACCGCCTGGCAACAGGGGAAGCACGTTCACGTGTTCGTGGACGAGACTCGTCCTCGGCTTCAGGGTGCCAGGCTTACCGCCTGGGAGCTGATGCGAGATGGCATTCCCATGACCCTGATCGCGGACAACGCGGCCGGGTACTACCTTCATAAGGGCGTGGTTGACCTTGTATTCGTGGGCGCGGACAGGGTGGCGGCCAACGGTGACGTGGTCAACAAGATCGGCACCTACAACCTGGCAGTAGTGGCCAGGGAGAACGGCGTTCCCTTCTACCCTGTGGTGCCCACGTCGACCATCGACTTGAGCATCGCGTCCGGGGACCAGGTCCCCATAGAGGAGCGGGACACCGAAGAGGTAACCCACGTCCAGGGACAGAGGATCGCTCCGCAGGGCGTGAAGGCCGCCAATCCAGCGTTTGACGTCACGCCGTTTCGCTACGTGACCGGCATCATCACCGAGCACGGTATCGTCTATCCACCTTTTGGGAAGGGCTTGCGCGCTGCATGCGGGGCGTAGGGTGGGCTCCACGAGTCCGTCGGAGGGCATAATGAGCGGATTCAGGCCGGAGCTACTGCCCATCCATGTGGGCAGCTTGCCTCATGAAGACGCTCAACGGGCCTGCGCCGCGATTCGGGCCTACTTCCCCGAGTTGCCAGGCTGGCCTCAGCTTCCGAAGCGCAGCTTTCGCGAGAACATGTACGTGCAGTTCAGTGAAGGCTTCCCTGGCCTGGTCCTCGAAGGAGAGCGCATCTACGTGGATCGCACCGGAGACCTCTCCGCGGAGCTGGAGCATCTCTACGTGGCGTATCTGGAGGAGGACCTGGAATCATACAGCTTGGGGGCCTCGTACGCTGCTGGGTTGGAGGAATGGTCCAGGGGCGAGTTCCATGACTGCCGGGCGGTGAAGGGACAAGTCACGGGCCCAGTGAGCTGGGGCCTCACAGTCGTGGATCAGGACCTGCGTCCCGTCCTCTACGACGAGGTGCTGGCGGACGCCGTGGGCAAGCACCTGCGGCTCAAGGCGATGTGGCAGGAGAGAGAACTCCGTCGGCTCTGTCCGACGACGATCATGGTCTTGGACGAGCCGTACATGGCTTCCTACGGGTCGGCATATGTAGCGCTGGCCAGAGAGCAGGTTGTGGCCCTCATGAAAGAGGTGCTGGGCGGCCTCCAGGGCTTGACTGGCATTCATTGCTGCGGCAACACCGACTGGTCCGTAGTCCTCTCTATGCCTCTGGATGTCCTCAGCTTTGACACCTATGAATATGCGGAATCCCTATCGCTGTACGCCACGGACGTGAAGGATTTCTTGGCCAGGGGCGGGGCCATAGCCTGGGGCATCGTGCCGCGTGACAGCGACAAGCTGGCCGTCGAGACACCCCAGAGTCTAGTCCTTAAGCTACTGGAGGCCATGAACTTGCTAGCGGAGAAGGGCATCGCGCTGGACACTCTGCTCGCTGCTTCACTGATCAGTCCGTGCTGTGGGTTGGGATCGTTGTCGGTGGAGGACTCAGAACGTGTGCTGGAGCTGACGGCTGGAGTCTCCACGGAGATGAGGAGACGGTACCTGCCGTAGGAGTATGGGTTTGTCCCTGAAGCGGCTTCGCGCCAAGGAAGAGATATACGACTTCCTGATGGAGGATCGGCTCTATGCGGCATATGCCATCTGCGATCTGGAGCCGGCTTTGTTCAGGCAGTGTGAGTGGTATGCTGCTGCGAGGAACGGCCGGTTGACGGCTCTGTGTCTGCTTTTCACAGGACTGCCCCCGGACCGCGTGTTTCTAATGGGGTCAGAGCAGGACCTGGAGCCGGTTCTCGCTGAGTTCCTGGGAGCGAGCAGAGCGTACGTCGCGTGCAGGCCACAGCATCTCGGCGCTTTGAGCAGGTACTACTCGCTGGGGAAGGTAGAGGTAATGTCGAGGATGGCCCTGGGGCCTGAGAGGTTCACGCCCACGGATGGGCCGGTTCAGAGGCTGGGACCGAGTCACCTGGATTCGCTGCAAGACCTCTACCGATGGTACGGAGATGTTGCCTTTGCACCCTACCAACTCGACCAGGGTGTGTTCTACGGAATCGAGCTGGACGGCGGACTGGTGGCCACAGCAGGCACGCACCTTGTCTCCCGAACCTACCGGCTTGGCATCGTGGGCAACGTCTTCACTCACCCCGACTATCGAGAGAAGGGCTATGCCACGGCGTGTACCAGCGCGGTTGTGGAGGAGCTTCTCTCGGTGTCTTTGGATGTCGTGTTGAACGTGGGCCAGCGCAATGAGGCGGCGAGTAGGCTGTATCGTGGTCTGGGATTCGAGGTCTACTGCTCCTTTGTAGAGACTCTGGGCGTTCACAGGGATTTGGATTGATATGATGCTGTCGCACTCCAGGTCATGGCCCTCGCCGACTATCGATGTCGCTTGGGCAGTGGAAGGGAGGCGAACAGGTAATCTTAGGGCCGTGCGCGGCGGGTTGCCAACCGGCGGTTTGAGAATGCGAAAGGAGTGATTTGATGGCCAAGGACTTTGACGTCAAGGACCTATCTCTGGCGGACCAGGGCAGACTGCGTGTCCGATGGGCAGCCCAGGAGATGCCTGTGCTGCGTTTGATCAGGGAGAGGTTCGAGCAAGAGAAACCATTGGAGGGAATGAAGCTTTCCGGCTGCCTGCACATCACCACAGAGACCGCGAACCTGGCGCAGACGCTGGCGGCTGGCGGCGCGGACCTAGTCCTGTGCGCCAGCAATCCCTTGTCTACTCAGGATGACGTCGCTGCCTCTCTCGTGGTCAATGACGAGATACCCGTCTACGCCGTCAAGGGTGAGGACAATGAGACGTACTACCGGCACATACGTGCCGCGCTGGAGCACCGCCCCCAAGTTACTATCGACGATGGCGCTGATCTCGTTTCCACACTGCACAAAGAGAGAACAGACCTCATCGACGATGTCATCGGGGGCACGGAGGAGACGACGACGGGCGTGGTCCGGCTGCGCGCTATGGCCAGGGATGGGGTGCTGCGGTGCCCGATCATCGCCGTGAACGACGCTCTGACCAAGCATTTCTTCGATAATCGGTATGGGACCGGACAGTCCACCATCGACGGAATCCTGAGAGCGACCAACATACTGCTCGCGGGCAAGAACCTCGTGGTGGCCGGATACGGATGGTGCGGGCGAGGTATCGCCATGCGAGCCCGCGGAATGGGTGCCAGCGTCGTGGTCACCGAGGTGGATCCGCTCAAGGCCCTCGAGGCGGTAATGGATGGATTCCGCGTGATGCCCATGCTGGAGGCGGCTAGGATTGGCGACATTCTGGTCACCGCGACAGGGGACATTAACGTCATCGACAGGCATGACTTTGAGGTGCTGAAAGACGGGGCAATCCTGGCCAACTCCGGTCACTTCAACGTGGAAGTGAACATCCCTGCCCTGGCAGAGATGGCGGTGGAGGTGCGTCAGCCGAGACCGGGTGTGGATCAGTATATCATGGCCGATGGGCGTAAGCTGTCGGTGCTGGGAGAGGGACGATTGGTCAACCTGGCTATGGCTGAGGGGCACCCCGCTTCGGTGATGGACATGAGCTTCGCCAACCAGGCTCTGGGTATCGAGTATCTGGTTGCGAAGGGGAGCACGCTCGAGAACAAGGTCTACCCCGTTCCGGAAGAAATCGACCGCGAGATAGCACGTATCAAGCTGACGGCCATGGGACTGGAGATCGATACCCTGACCCCTGAGCAGCAGAAGTACCTGTCCTCCTGGGAGGAAGGGACATAGATGGTTGGGTAGCAG
>CAYGQI010000065.1:0-8736 GCA_964351925.1 uncultured Anaerolineales bacterium
AGCCACATATAGTATAGCATATTTTACCACTTTCGTCAAGTCAACCCTCGGCGGCTGTGACCGCATGAAGTGCGCAGGGGTGACCGACGAAACCCTGGCCACTCAGCTCTCAGGGCACCCCAGCGACTCCGTCGTCGCTCCGTCAACCAGCATGCACAGGGCACGTATCTGTGGCAGCGCGTGTAACACAGATGAGGCCGCCGGTCCAACCGCGCGCATCCAACGAAGATCGCGGCACCGTGTCACCTAGAGGCTGCGCGCGAAGAAGACCGCTATGTCCTGGCTCCGATAGCACTGGTCGTTGAAGCCACAAAACGCGAAGCCGTGCTTCCGACAGAAGCATATGGCCGGATAGTTCTTGGTCTGGGTCTCGAAAACCAGAGTACGTAGATTCTGCTCTTTGCCCAAGTGGAAGGCACTTCTCAGTAAAGCGCCAGCGATGCCCTGACGACGGACCTTCCTCTGCACCCCTATGTCGTTAATCCATCCCACTGAGTGCGAAGGGTGCACGATCATGTTCAAATAGCCTTGGATCTCCCCATCGTGCTCTGCAACGAGAAAACACTCCCCCCGCTGCCAATCCTCCACCAAGGCATCAGAGTCTCTCGGGGGTTTGGCTCGCACCGAGCGCGGCAGCCTTATGGTGTGAAAGGTAACCAGGATCTCTTCGTCGGGTCTTTCTTCGGTGCGGATCTGCCAGACGTGCTCGGTTGTGTAAGAGGTATCGATGAGAACACAGGCGCTGAGATCATTGAGGTCTGCCCTGCGGACGATCATCTGTCGATCCCAGTCTTCTGCGAGAACGATTCGCCAAGCGGCAGCCCGTTCTTCACTAGGTAGGTGGGGACTCTGCTCGCCGCGAGACTGGCCACCACTTCGAGCGAACTCGCCGCATCACCGAAAGTGCTAGCCTCCAGATGCACCGCCACCACGCCTATGCCTTTGCGCTTGAGGTCTCTCACCGCACCCACCCAGGACGTGTCTGTGGATGGAGTGATGACAATGGCCGTTGATCCTCCGCCCAGTTGACTGGCCTCCACGGCCATGACTTCAGCAAGGCTGGCTCGTCCCTGAGCCCTGACTACTGAAAGCGACTCCAGGAACCGCACCAATTGGCGTTCACCCCTGTCCACCTGCACCACTTCGCGCCGTTGCCCGTAGCTGATCATACCCAGTGCTCTCTTCTGAGACAGTAAGTGCTTGGCCAGCGAAGCAGCGAGGGTGGCAGCGTACTCCTCGGTGCTCGGATGCAGTTGCACGGCCCGGGAAACCAGGGGTGGCGCGTCAAGAGAATCGAAGATGAGTTCATCCGCGCTGGAACCTACCTGGACCGCCTCCTCCATGTCCACAAAGAGCCAGATGTCCGCCCAGGGATCGAGTTCGAACTCCTTGGAGATCAATCGCCCTCTGCGAGCCGTGGATAGCCAATGGATGCGATTGAAGCTATCACCCGGCATGTACTCCCTGACGCCCGACACGTTGGTCGTTACGTGTTGCGTCTGGCGCTGAAGCGCATCCCCACCGGAGAGCCGCCCTACCGGGGCCCTGAAGTGGGGCACGTCTACTGTGGCTGGGTAGACCACAAGGGTGGAATAGAGAGGCAGCTCGCGCCTGATCTGGAAGAGCCCCAGAGGATCACTACTGACGAGGGTCGCCGGCCCGAAGCTGAACTTGCCTCGCCGTTTGCATCGGGCAAGCACCATCCAACTGCGCTCCCCGTGGGCCGGCAGCGAACTCAGCACACGATCCGCCCGGTAACCTTGCAGCTCAGAGTGGTCCTCGAACCCTACCCACAACTTGGGCAGCGGACCCTCATTTCGGATCAGCAGTCTCTCCTGGATCAGCCCTCCCACCTGGGCTCTATTGGAGCGAAGGCCCCGCGAGGCGCCAAGCCACCGGATGTTGAGCCAAGACCATAGGAAGCACAGCCCGATGAGCGCCACCACGAGGTACAGGGTGCGTGAGAAGAGCTCGTGTCCTGTAATCAGGGTCGGGACAAGAAGTAGTCCGAGCAGCACGAAGACTGCACGATTGGCCCTTATCCGCACCGCCAGCGCCTCTCCTGGGAAGCTGTGTCCCCCTACCCTTGCTTCTGAACCGGGGCCCCGGGTGCTTCAACGGCTTGTAGGAGCTCTTTGATCACCGTCCTGGGATCGACTTCCCTTATCTTGGCCGCGGGGTTGACAATGAGGCGATGTGCCAGCGTGGGCTCGGCCAGAACCTTCACGTCATCCGGGATCACGTAGTCCCGTCCCAGCAGTGCAGACCTGGCCTGGGAGGTTCTGTAGAGGGCCAGGGCTCCGCGCGGACTGCTACCCAAGTAGACATCAGGGTGACCGCGAGTGGCCCCCACCAGCGACACGACATACTCTTTTATGGCATCGTGGACGTACACCGCCTTGATGCTCTCCTGCATCTCCACCAGTTCGCTTGCACCCACGACCTGGTCTACGCTCTCGATGGGGTGAACGTACTGCTGCGCCTCCAGGATCCGTATCTCGTCGGCGGGACTGGGGTAGCCCAGGCTGATGCGCATCACGAACCGATCCAGCTGGGCTTCGGGCAGGGGAAAGGTGCCTTCATACTCGATGGGGTTCTGCGTCGCCAACACGAGAAAGGGCCTCTCTAGGGGATGCGTCACACCATCCACCGTCACCTGATGCTCCTCCATCGCCTCCAGCAAGGCGGACTGTGTCTTTGGAGTGGCACGGTTGATCTCATCGGTGAGAACGATATTCGCCATCACCGGCCCGGGGCGAAACTCGAATCGCCCCGTGCTCTGGTCGTAGACAGAGACGCCTGTTACGTCACTCGGCATCATGTCGGGAGTGAACTGGATCCGCTTGAAGGAGCAGCCCAGGGACTTGGCAATAGCTTTGGCCAGCATCGTCTTCCCGACGCCAGGCACATCGTCAATCAGCATGTGCCCTTGGGATAGCAAAGCGATGAGAGCCAACTGGACCTCATCGTGCTTGCCGATGATCACCCTCTCCACGTTGTCTACGATCCTCTGGGCCGTTGCCTGCACTCCATCCATAAACCACTGCTCCCTAGGGTGTAGCCGGCCTGACGCAGTCTCCTCCACCCGCCTTGGCATCGTACAAAGCCTTGTCGGCACTTCTTATCAGCTCGTCTTTCACCTTGGCGTCGGTGGGATAGCTTGCCACTCCTATGCTAATGGTCATTGCGCGATCCTCACCCGCCAGGCCCCCACTGTGTCCGACTTCTAGCACTCTGACCAGTCGGCTCAACCGGTTCGCAGTAGTCATGGCATCGGTCTTGCCCGTTTCCACCAAGATGATGGCGAATTCGTCGCCTCCGTACCTCGCCACGGCATCGCAGTTGCGAACCGAGGCTTTGAGCGTCCAGGCCACCTCCTTCAACACCCGATCGCCAGCTTGATGCCCGAGCCGGTCATTGATCACCTTCAAGTAATCCAGATCTACCATCAAGAGCGAAAGGGGACGCCGAAATCGATCGGATCGAGAAACCTCCGCCGCAAGAAGCTCCTCGAACGCGCGCCTGTTGTATACCTCCGTCAGCCCGTCGAGCTGTGAGAGGCGCTTGTAGAAGTCCCTCTCTCCCGCTGCCTGAAGAAGCCGCCGCTTCTCCAGTGCCTTGTCCACGACAAGCCTGATCCGATCGACGTTGAAGGGCTTGCTGATGTAGTCATAGGCACCGAGCTTCATCACTTCCACGGCAGACTCTACCGAGGCGTACGCGGTGACGATGATCACTTCGCACAGGGGGTCAAGTTCCTTGGCTTTGCTGAGAACCCCTATGCCGTCGACACCCGGCATCTTCAGGTCCGTGATGACGAGGTCGAAGGAGTCCTCCTCCAATCTGGCTATCGCCTCCGGCCCGCCGTGGCACACCTCCACGTCGCTCCGCTCTCCGTCGAGGACCCTCTTCAGAAACCTGCAGACCACCTCCTCGTCATCCACAACGAGAATCCTGGGTGGACTCTCTTTCCTCTCCTCCTCATTCGGCTCTGTGGCGTTCACACCTTGATTGAGATGAGCTGCAGCGTCGTCAGCGGTTCTCGGCGGGGATGTCATCACGTCCTCTCCCAGATCCGGCGAATGGGACGAAGTCTTGGGGGAACGATCCACATTATACCAGACTATGGGCGCTCACGCAAGCCCCTGCACGTCCAGCGCGGCACCGGCACGCCACTACGCTTAGCTCTAGACCTCCCACTTGGGCGCGAGCGCCTGCGGTCTCGGCCGGACAGTCGGACCGCATTCCCTCGGGTCCCAGCCCGTGCTTGCACCTGCCATGCTCCGAGGGCACGGGGCCGAGCCGCCACTGAACACCTGGAGCAGCCACGCCAGTCAGATCTCTGCTCGCAACACCGCCTCAACGATCAGACGCTATCGCGAGCTCAATCGCCTTTCCATTGTCAGAGCCCACGCCGTGTGCTAAAATAGCCACGAGTAGCCATCCCAAGAGATGAAGTGAAATGCACGGAGCGCGGATTCTCGTAGTTGACAGCGACACCCGCAGCCTGGAGTCCAGCACACGCATCTTGGAGCGAGAGGGTTGTCAGGTCACAAAGGTCGCTAACGGACCAGGGGCGATCGACCTGGCCCTCCGCAAGAGCTTCGACCTGATCCTGACCGATCTCACAACGAGTACCGAGAGCGGCCTGGACGTGGTGAGAGCTATCAAGGAGAAGGATCCTCTCACGGCCCAGGTGGCTGTAGTTGGCCCGACCGCCATGGATGCGGCCATCCGCTCGTTGCGGACGGGAACGGATGACGTCGTCGTCCGACCTTTCTCAGACGAGGAACTGCGCGAGGTGGTAGCCTCTGCTCTCGCCAGAGGACGCGCACGGCGCAAGAGTATCCGTTTCAGCGGTCTCATCCCACTGTATGAGCTGAGCAAGTCATTCATGGGGATGACCAACCTGGAGCAATTGCTCGCCGAGATTGTAGAGGTCAGCTGCCGGGAGACCGGCGCAGACCGGGCCTCTCTGATGCTCGTGAACGAAGACGGCCAGACGATGAGTATCCAGGCAGCCGTGGGTCTTCCCCAGGAGGTTATGGAGACAACCAGCATCAGGTTGGGCGAGGGCATCTCGGGCATTGTAGCCCAGCGACGTCAGGCCGTCGTCCTGGACAACACTTCATCGCCAGGCGCTGAGTTCAGGGAACTGATGAAGCGGGACCTCATCTCCTCGGCGATCTGCATACCGCTCACCGTGAGAGATGACCTGATCGGGGTACTCAATCTGAGCAAACTGGGGCACAACACCCCCCCATTTACTGCAGGTTCCCTGGAACTCGCCTCCGTCCTGGCAGGACAGGCAGCCATCGCCATCAAGAACGCGCGCTTGTTCGAAGAGGCTCAAAGGGCATACACGGAACTCAAGAAGCTGGACGAACTGAAGAGCGAGTTCATAAACGTGGCCTCTCACGAGTTACGGACGCCTCTCGCCGTCCTCCTGGGCTACGCATCGTTGCTGGACGAGCAAGCGACTGGGACCACCAAGATATACACACAAGCTGTGATCCAGGGCGCCGTTCGGCTCAACAAGCTGGTGACCGACATGCTCAATCTCCGATATCTGGATGCTGGAGAGATGAAGCTGGAGCTGCAACCCGTCCAGGTCTCAGATCTGACGCAAACGGTGGTTCAAGAGCTGGGCTTCCTGGCCGAAGAGAAGGGGCAGTCGCTCACACTGGATGTGCCGGAGGGCACGGCTTCCATCTGGGGTGACGCCAGCAAGCTACACCTCGTCCTGTCCAACCTTGTGTCCAACGCTATCAAGTTCACCCCCCAGGGTGGCAAGGTCGAGATCGCAGCCCGAATGGACGAAGACGAACTCACTATGTCGGTGCGTGACACGGGGATTGGCATCGCCGCCGAGGAGCGCGACAGGCTGTTCGACCGCTTCTACCAGGTGGGTGAATCGCTCCGAAGAGAGTACCCGGGTCTCGGCCTCGGCCTGTCTATCGTGAAGGAACTCGTGGCACTACATCAAGGAAAGGCCTGGGTGGAAAGCGAGGTGGAAAAGGGGAGCACCTTCTTCTTCACCGTCTCGCGCCGCCTTGCCCCATCTTCGATAACTGATCAGATGCAGCGAAAGGACGTGGGATGATATCTGCAACCGAGTTGAGGAAAGGGGTCACATTCGAACTCGACGGCGAGCTTCATCGCGTACTGGAGTACCAACACTCATACCTAGGACGTGGAAGCGCTAACGTGCGCGTGAAACTGCGGAATCTCCGCACCGGGCGCACCATCGAGCGCAACTTCGGGACTAGCGAGAAGTTCCAGGACGTGCGGTTGGAGCTTCGCCAGGTGCAGTACCTGTACGGTGATGGTGACCTCTACTACTTCATGGACACGGAGACTTACGAACAGCCGGCTATCTCCGCAGACACCCTCGGGCATAAGGTGGACTTTCTGAAGGAAGGGATGGTTCTCTCCCTTTCCACGTACGAGAGTCAACCAGTAGAGATAGAGCTACCGATCACCGTAGACCTGGAGGTGACCCAGACCGAGCCAGGCGTCAAGGGAGACACGGCGACGGGGGCTACAAAGCGCGCTATCCTGGAGACGGGTCTGGCGGTTCAAGTGCCGCTCTTTGTCGATGAGGGGGATGTCGTGCGCGTGGACACCCGCACAGGAGAGTACCTAACCAGGGTCTAAGCCCGAACTTCACCTGTGTCGCGCCTCTCTGCTGCACCATAGGGGCCGAGCGCCATCCGTGGCCGCGCATTCCCTCCGGCAAGCCGACCGACTTCCGCCCTGAGGCCATCGAGCAGGGATGTCGCCAACTCGCTCTCGAGCCCGGGGAAAGTGAAGTGTATCTCCGTGTCGCTGCGACAGAGTTCATTGCCCACGGGGTACTCCACCTCCAGCAGTTCCTTGACCAGGTTCAAGGTTTCGGGATCAGGGTGTTCCAAACCAACCGTCAGAGTACACCAGGAGAGACGATGCCACTGCGGCCAGACGCCCTCGACGAGAGCCTGCGCCGTGCTGGACTTGTATAGACCGGACAGGGTCCAGCAGTGCTCCCAAAGACTCGTCTGGCTCTCGCCCCTCGAAGTGCCCACCAGTACCTTGCCGAAGGCCCACCGAGCGATGGCCCTCACCCCGAGCCATCTCACCGCTGCTCTTTCCTCGCCTTCCAGCTCAGCCCCTTGATCGAAACCACGAAGCAGAGCCATCGCCTCTTCGCTCAGCGCGCAGAGCCGGCTCTTCCAGAACCAGGATCCCAAATCCCCTGGGCCGTCTTTCTTAATGTTGTTGATCTCCAACAGTTGGTTGGCCAGCACCTCGCAGCAGAGCTCTCGGACGTCCACCAGGTGCTCCACGTTGCAGCAAGACCGCGGCGTGCCCCGCACCTCTTCCCGTTCGTGGATCGCGCGGAACAACCTCACCTCCGGTGGCAGCAACCCTTCGGGATGCCAGGTTCGTCCCTGCATCTCCACCAGGTCCGCTACGAAGGGGAGTTGATCCAGGCCTTCGTGGAAACCATCTGCGGAGATGAAAGGAGGTTCCATCGCCTCCAGCCCTCTTTCTCCTTGGATCTGCCACGCCCAATCGGCGAGCACACCTCTCGCCAGGCATCCCACTCGCTCCACGACCTCCAGGCGATCGGGCGCACCCGCGCAGCGAAGATCGCCCAGCGCCGCTTCCAGTTTGCGGGAGACGGCCTCCACCGATGCACGGTCATCTCCCGTCAGTGTATCTATCTTCTCTCCCAGGAGAGAAGCAACCGCCCTTTCCTGATCGGTGAGGGAGCAGTAACGCATAGCGTGGAGGACGGCCGACAAAGGACGAATCTCAGACCCGAGGGAAGGGTCCATCCCTCTGGTCAAGCGTCGCAGGATCAAGTGATGGGGAAAAGCACTGCCAGCCGAGACGAATTCCGCGCTGAGCTTCCCCAGCTCGTGGATGAGAACGCCTATCTCGTTCAGGAGGATCGCGTTTCGGACTTCGGGACTGCCCAGAACCCTCAAAGCTTCACAGCCGGTCATTGATGCCTGCCCAGAACCGAGTATCGGGCGCTCGCCAGAGTACACCATTTTGCACCGGTTGTGTCGTGGTTCTCAGAATCGGACAATACCCTCGACCACCGGAACAACCTGACCACCCACCCGGACCCTGGTGACCTCACCCCCTGAGCGATCCACCAGGAGAAACAGCGTGCTGGGCCTGCCCATCTCCGCCCCCTGCTCACTCACGAAGTGGTTAGTGCCTTCTGATACCGGCACAGCCTCATGATGCACCAGGTACGCCCCCAGAGTGCCATTCGCACTCCCCGTCGCTGGATCCTCTGGCACCCCAAGGGCGGGAGCGAAGAAACGTACATGCACCTTGGCTTCGGGCCGCTCCGTCTCGAAGGTGAACACCAGCACCGTATCCGTCTCCAGGGGTTCGCACACACGCCTGAGAGCACCGACGTTGAGCCTGCTGGGATCCATCCCTTGCACTTCGACCAGAGAGCGGATGGGAACCATCAGCGACGGTACCCCTGTGGATACTACCTGCACCGGCAGTCCTGTGTCGGTGATCGCCTTCGCCGGGACTCCCAGAGCGGAGGCCAGGTCGTCGACGTCCTCCATCACATCCAGGAACCTCGGCCGGTCACTGGTGATTACCACCCGCTGCACGCGACCGTCGGTGACCTCCAGATGGGCGGGCAGCACGCCCACACCCAGCTCCAGGCGTACCTCCGTCACCGGCTCCGTCAGCTCCACCCGGCCCAAATGGGCCAGCACC
>CAYGQI010000066.1:0-1723 GCA_964351925.1 uncultured Anaerolineales bacterium
CTGGATTGCCTGGGGATCACCACCTTCTTGATGCTCAGTTCCTTGGCCAGGGCGCAAGCATGCATGCCGCCTCCGCCGCCAAAGGGCAGCAGCGCAAAGTCCCTCGGGTCATGGCCTCGGTTGACCGAGATCAACTTGATAGCGTTGACCATATTGTTGTTGGCGATGCGGACGATGCCGCGTGCCGCTTCCTGCCGGCTGGTGTTGAGGGTCACCGCCAGCTTGTCCAGCGCGCGATTCACCGCGTCCATGTCTGCTTCTATGGTGCCACCACAGAAATAGTCCGGGTTGATGCGACCCAGCGCCAGATTGGCGTCGGTGGTCGTCGCTTCGGTGCCACCCAGCCCGTATGACACTGGTCCAGGCACCGCGCCGGCACTTTGTGGACCAACATGCAACCTCTGAAACCCGTCCACCCAGGCAATCGACCCCCCGCCGTTGCCGATCTCCACCAGGTCCACCACCGGCACCATCGCCGGGTAGCCGGCCCAGGTCTCGCGGCGTTCGATCACGTAGTTTGTGTTGAGCTTGACCTGGCCACCTGTAATCAGCCCGCATTTCGCCGTCGTCCCGCCGATATCGATGGCGATAGCATCTGGCTCCCCGATTAGCCGGCCCAGCGCCGCAGCGCCCCAGATCCCGCTGGCGGGACCCGACTCCACCATAGTGATAGGGATCTGACGTGCACTGTTGACCGTATCCACGCCGCAGTTGGACTGCATGATATACGGCGTGCATCGCATGCCGGCATCGTAGAGAGCGCCGGTCAGGCGGTCCAGGTAGCGGTGGGCGACCGGTTGTACGTACGCGGACAACACGGCGGTGTTGGTGCGCTCGAACTCGCGCCACTCCCTCGTGATCTGGTGCGAGGCCACCGCGGATGCTTCCGGCCAAAGCTCCTTCACCCTGGCCAGCGCTGCCTCTTCGTGTACCGGGTTAGCATAGGAATTGATGAAACTGATGGCGATGGCCTCAACGTCCTCGGCCCGGAAATCGTCGAGGATAGTGGGCAAGCTCGAAAGATCCAGGGGCGCAGTCTCGATCCCCTTGTAGTTGATGCGCCCCCGCACTTCGCGTCGCAGGTGGCGGGGCACAAACGGCTCTGGCTTGCGGTACTCCAGATTGAAGAAGTCGGGGCGGGTGCCACGCCCGATCTCTATGATGTCGCGGAACCCTTCACTGGTGAGAAGGCCGACCTTGGCCCCTTTTCTCTCGGTGATGGCATTGATGACGATGGTCGTCCCATGCACAAAGGACGCGAACTCACTCGGCTGTATGCCAGCGGCCGAGATGACGTCCATCACACCCTGCTCGTACTGGGCAGGGGTGGTGTGACTCTTACCGGTGACGACCTCACCGTCAGGGGTGACGAATACAAGATCCGTGAATGTACCTCCAATGTCCGTGGCAACTCTCAGCATACTGATATCCTCCGCTATGATATCTATGGCTGACTTGTGGACGTCGCCCGCCCCTTGCCTGGGACGTACACCGCGAACGAAACTCAGTTCCCCCGCAACCAGGATTTCATATCCCCGAAGTCGTACTGCTCCCCGAGCCGCCAGGGGGCAAACTCCTCTGGCGAAGGCGATTCGTAACCCCCTATCTTGCTGTGGCTCCATCCCAGTCGGTTCTTCAGTTCCGCCGCGAACTCGGCCGTCTTTAACGAGGCGATCATGGAGTCTATGACGGGCACGCCCAGTTCTGCCTGAAGCTGCTCATA
>CAYGQI010000066.1:1823-7251 GCA_964351925.1 uncultured Anaerolineales bacterium
ACATTGACCGGGCTGGGAATCTCGCCGCGCGAGGTGATCTTCTTGGGCTTCAGTTGCTCCTCCTCATCCGAGACCACGGGGATGGAAGAAAGGAGCATCTGCGTGTAGGGATGATACGGGTTGCGGAAGAACTCGGCCGCATCAGCGATCTCGCAGATCCTCCCCAAGTACATGATGGCCACCCGAGAAGCGACGTTTCTCATCAGACTCAGGTCGTGCGTGATGAACAGATATGACAGGCGGAACTCTCTCTGAAGCCGAAGCAGGAGGTTAATGATCTTGGCCTGGATGGACACGTCCAGTGCCGACGTCGGCTCATCCAGGATTACAAAAGAGGGGCTGGTGGCCAGTGCCCTGGCGATAGCCACCATCTGCTTCTCGCCACCTCCCAACATCTGAGGGTATTTGTGCATGTAGTCCGCAGGGAGTTCGACCATCTGCAGGAGCTCCAGGGTCCTGGTCTGGAGATCCACATTCGATCCGTATAGACGCAGCGGAAAACCTACGATGTCTTTGATGGTCCTCCTGGGATTCAGCGAAGAACCGGGGTCCTGGAAGACGATCTGAATCTCCTTCCTCAGGTCTGACCTCCGCTTTCTGCCTCTCTCATACATACTCTGTCCCCGGAAGGCTATGTCCCCCGCGGTCGGCTGATACATGCCCACGACGGTATAGGCCACGGTGCTCTTGCCTGAGCCCGACTCGCCCACCAGGCCGAAGGTCTCCCCCTCCCGCACCTCGAAGGAGATGCCATCCACCGCCTTCACGGTAATCGGCTCTCGTGCTACGATGCCCCGATGTCCAACAACAAAATGCTTCTTCAGATCGGTGATGGTCAACAGCTCGCCGCTCATGCTCTCTGAGCTCCCTCTTCTTCCTGCGAGTAGAGAAAGCAGGCTACCTGGTGGTCTCTGCTGACCTCCACGAACTGGGGTTTCTCTGCCCTGCACTGTTCCATGGCCCGCTCGCAGCGGGGATGGAAACGGCAGCCAACCGGCGGGTTGAGGTAATCGGGAATCCGTCCCGGGATCCCATCAGCGATTCCTCCGCCGGTCAGCCTGGGGACCGCGGCCATCAGCCCCACGGTATAGGGGTGAAGCGGTCGCGAGAACAACTCCTTCGTAGGGGCCACCTCCACCATATTCCCCGCATACATAACGTAGACCCGATCGGCCAACTCGCGCACCACCCCCAGAGTGTGGGTGATGAGGACGATGGACGTGTTCAGCTTATCGGTCAGTCCTCTGAGCAACCGCAGGATCTGGTCCTGGATACTGACGTCCAACGAGGTCCCTGGCTCGTCCGCGATAATCAGTTCCCTGTCGCCGGCCACCGCCATGGCGATACAGACGCGTTGCCGCATGCCGCCGCTCAGCTGGAATGGGTAGTTCTTCAACAGGCGTTCCGGGTCGGGCAGGGCCACCTCCTTCAGGGCCTCCACCGCCCGCTGGCGGATCTCCTTGCCAGACAACCTCTTGTCCCCCGCCGCGGAGTACTTGACCGCCGCGTCCATTTGCTCGCCAATGGTGAACACCGGGTTGAGAGCCGCCGTCGGATCCTGGAAGACCATGGCCATCCCCGCGCCCCGCACCTGCCCCAGCTCCTTCGACGTCATCTGTAGGATGTCGCGCCCCTTAAATAGGATCTCACCGCCCGTGATCCGTGCCGGCGGCATAGGCAAGACGCGCAGAACAGCCTTCATCGTCGTCGTTTTGCCGCAACCTGTTTCCCCTACCAGCCCAACCTTCTCTCCGCTGCTCACCGTGAAATTGACGCCATCGAGGACCTTCAGAGTGCCGCCAAAAACGTCGAAGTTGACGCGAAGGTCCTTGATGTTCAGCAGGAGGTCATTCTCCATGCTATACCTCCTCAGCGCCGAGCATATCACGCAGGCCATCGCCTAGCAGGTTGAAGCCTAGAACCACCAGCACGATAGCCAGGGCTGGAAAGACCGCGATCCACCACTGGTCCGGAAGGTACTTGGACCCGTCGGCCACCATCGTTCCCAGGTCAGGCGTGGGTGGTTGTGCCCCGAGCCCGACGAAACTGAGCGAGGCGCCGATGAGGATGACCCAACCCATGTCCAAGCTGATCTTGGTGAAGATGGGCGAGACGCAATTAGCGAGGATCTCCCGGAAAAGGATGTGGAACTTGCTGGCGCCCATAAGCTCCGCCGAGACCACGAAGAACTCGCTCCGCAGCGTGGACGCCAACCCGTAGACCAGACGGCAGTACCACGGCCACCACATGAGAGAGACGGCGAGCATAGCGTTGAACAGGTTAGGGGTCAGCACCGAACAGATGGCCAGGGCCAGGACCAACGGCGGCACAGCCAAGAAGATGTCCGTCGTGCGCATGATCACCGTATCCAGCCAGGTCCCCTGGTAGTAGCCGGCCACCAGTCCCAGGATCACACCTGGAGGCACAACCAGGCTGAGAACCACCACGCCCATCACCAATGAGAAGCGGAAGCCAAAGAAGATCCGGCTCATGATATCTCGACCCACCACGTCCGTGCCGAAGGGATAGCTCGGGCAGGGAGCGCGGCTGGCGTTGGCGAAATCGACGAAGGCGCTGGCATGCTGCGGATAGGGGGCCACCAGAGGGGCAAAAACGGCCAGGAAGGTCACCAGCAAGACCGTGCACAGCCCGATTATGGACAGGCGGTTCCGGGAGAATTTGTACCAGCTGCGCCGTAGGTTCTCTGTCCTTGGGGCCGAGGTCAGGACTCTGGCGGATACCATCCTGCTATTCGCTCCTTTCACCTCCCAGTTGGATCCGGGGATCCAGCCTGGCTACGATGACATCGACGGCAATGTTGGTGAGAATGAACACCACTCCCAGAACAAGGATGACGGCGGATATGGCGTTCAGGTCCTTGCGCAGCATGGCATTGATGCCGTACCGAGACATCCCGGGCCAGACGAAGATCAATTCCACCAGGAAGGCATTGCCCAGGGTGGCTGCGAAGTCGAGCCCCAGGATGGAGACAGTAGGGATCAGCGACGGCTTGAGAAGAAAGCTCCTCATGATCACGCTGCCGGGGATGCCAAGCGAGCGTGCTGAGGCGATGTAGTCCTTGCTCAGATTATCAGCCATGGTGGAACGGGTAATGCGCGCCTCCTGCGACATGCCTCCCAGGGCCAGTGCCACCGCGGGCAGGATGAGGTGCCAGATAGAGTCGAAGAAGGCGGCGGGGTTGCGGGCTAGAAGGGAATCGATGGTCAGCAGGCCGGTGACGGTAGCCGGTCTGGCTATCTCCTGGCTGAGCCTGCCCATGGTTGGCGCCCAGTTCAAGGTCATGCCGAAAAGCAGCACAAAGAGGATGGCGAAGACGAAAGATGGGGTCACCACACCCAGGTAGGAGATGACCCGGACCACGTTGTCCACCCACTTGTCCTTTTGCCAGGCAGAGATGGCCCCCAGGGCGATACCTCCCGCGCCATTGATTATTCCCGCGAAGAGGGCCAGTTCCAGCGTGGCTGGGAAAAACTCCTTGATGTCGGCGGCTACAGGACGTCGCGTTACCAGGGAGATACCGAAATCGCCCCTCAGGGCATCGCGGAGCCAATAGAGGTACTGCATATACAGAGGCTCAGTCAGATGCATCTGCTCGCGCAGGTTGTCCACGACCCATTGCGGTGCCCTGGCCCCCACCGCCATGCGCGCCGGATCGCCGGGCATGATGCGGGCGATAATGAAGATCAGTATGGACAGACCCAGCAACACAAAGATGGAGTGAGCGGCACGGCGACCAAGGAAAGCGGCAAACCTCATCTTGTCCTCGCTCAAGAGTCCAATGGGTGGCCATGAGGGGTCCTCGCGGACCCCTCATGGGCTGGACGCAGGCACGCTTGCCTTGAGACTACGGCCCGGTGACCCCAATCGTGGGTCCAAACATGACGTAGCCCATAACTGGGATGATCTCTCCCCGAGCGGGAGGCCAATCCACATAGGACTGGATAGCCTGTTTCTGCACTTGGTCGTACAGGAAGAGGGACGGGCAGAGGTCAACGATGTACTCCTGCAAATCCGCGTACTTCTCGTACCTCTCCTGCTCATCCACAGTGACCAGGCCATCGTCGATCATCTGATCCAACGTCGGATCTAACAGCCACTCGTTCTGCGACCAGGTGGGGGCGGCGTCGGAGTGGTACCTCACCTTCAGGATCGAGCCCGCATCAGGGAAGTCGGCCGAGACATAGGTGGTCTGGATATGCGGGCTGGCCTCTTGTGAGGCGCCCTCCTCCACCATGGACATCCAGGGCGTAGAAACGATGTTCACTTTGATGCCGATCTCGGCCATGTTGGCCTGGAAGAGGAGGGCGAATTTCTCCTCCGCCGGCACCTCTGTGCACCAGTGGACTTCCACAGGGTACTGATCGAGCTGATCGGCATACGGGGACTGCGCCAACTCCTCGCGAGCCTTGTCCAGATCCCGGTGAAAGACGAAGACATCCGGGTTGTGACCGGCACACAGTGAGGGAACCGGACCCACCGACTGGCTCGTCCCTGTCCACTCCAGGCCCACAGCCGCATCGTAGTCAAAGGCGTAGGCCATGGCTTTCCGGAAGTGGATGTCGTCTGTGGGCGGTTTCCGGTTGTGGATCATGTAGTAGAATTCGGTGAGTTGAGGGAAGGCGGCGATGTCGACCCCCTCGATCTCGTCGAGCGCCTGCAGTGCCTCAACGGTCTGCCACTGGTCGGTGATCTCCAACTCCTGCCGGCTCATCATGGTGCGGATGGTGGCTGCCTCGGTGGTGGCGATGTTCTTGAGCTCGTCGGGTGCGTTCTCATTGAACTCCCCCCACCAGCCGGCATACTTCTCCATCAGGAGATACTCCTCCAGAGGGAACTCCTTGACCGTGTAGGGTCCCGATCCAGCGTCGTGGGTCAGCAGGTACTCCTTCCCATAGTCGCCCTTGTCGCCGTAGGGCCCTGGGGTGACGACGTTGGCCGTTACCTCTTCCTCGTCCAGGATATAGAGGCGGATCAGACTCATGAGGAAGAGACCAGTCGGCTTGGCGAGTGTGAACTCTACGGTGAAATCGTCAACAGCGGTGGCACTGTCCACTACACCCAGGAACACATAGGCTAGCCCCTCGCCGATCTCCAGCATCCGGTTCATGCTGAAGGCGACGTCGCTGGCCGTGAGTTCGGTCCCATTGTGGAACATGACCCCTTCCTTCAGGTGGAAGGTCCAGGTCAGGCCATCTTCTGAGATGTCCCAGCTCTCTGCCACCCAGGGATCGACCCCTCCTTCGGTGTTGGGGAAGACGAGGGAGTCGTACAGGTTGACCAGAGATGACGTGCTCGAGAAGTCAGACCCCACCGCGGGGTCGATGTAGGTGGGCCAGGCATTGGTGAACCTGAGGACCCTCTTCTCGGGCGGCGGAGGCGTGGTTGGTTCCGGTGGTGGTGGAGTGGC
>CAYGQI010000066.1:7351-8530 GCA_964351925.1 uncultured Anaerolineales bacterium
GGAGTGGCAGTGGGGGCCGCGCAACCTGGCAGCACCATCGCCACCACCGCCAGAAGACTCAGTATGGTCCAAAAGCAGCGTTTCGTAGACATCTTTCCTCCTTTGTTTCAATGCTAGTGGACTAGGCGACCTGAACAACTCTTGCTTACATCACCTCCCTTCACTCAATACCCGGAAACTCCCATCTCTGCACACAACTTGGCCAAACGGGGATGCACATACACTCCTTCGTCCTCCAGCCGCACCTCGCCGGCCCAGACCGACGGATTGGTCACGATGCCGTCCGTGTGGCTGGGTGCTCCCATCCTAGTACGGCCTATGCCAAACTGCATGCAGCCGAAGAGCCTCTCGTCCTCCAGGATGCGCCCTGTCAGACGGGTCACCCCCGGATTGAAACCGTAGCAGGCATGATCCACCAAGAGCATCGACGGGTCGTGGAATCCCTCCAGCCATCGCTGAAAGACCCTGGCCTCCGCCCCTCCGTCGATCTTCACGATGTGGCCCTTTTCCACAGTCAGCCGCACAGGGTTCTTCAGCAGCCCCAGTTCCGCCGGGGGCCAGATAGCCCCATCGAAGACCAGCGTGCCATGGAAAGTATCGGCAAGTTCCTGAAACCAGGATTGGCCCGCCAGCATCTGAGAGTAACCCCCACCCTCTCCCGCGCCCATCTGCGTGAAGGTGGGGGCCGCCTCGGGATCGGTGTGCACCACCAGGTCGGTGCCCGCTGGACTGGTGATGTGAATCTCCTCAGCCTGGTGGGAGAGATCATACAGGGCCGAAGCCATCTCCTCCAGAAGGGGGTACTTCACCCTGCCAATAGTCCGCACCATCATATCGACATCCATGCCTGGCAAGCAGAAGTACCGGCAACCGGCGGCTATGGCCTCGCGATGAGCATTGCTGTACAGGATGTAGGTCACGGCAAACTCTATCCATACGTCGGCCGCCGTCAAGGCACGCGCCACCGGCGGAGGAGGGTCTTGGCAAGGGTTGGGCAGGGTCTCGTACCAGATGACGGTGGGAGTGGCGCCCAGAGCGTAAGCCGCCTGTGCCGTAGCCCGCACCACGCGCTCGTCGCTGGAGGTGTCGGCGGTAATCACCACCTGCTCACCTGCCTGTACGGGCATGGCCACCTCCACCAGCTTCCGGGCAGCCGCGGCCAGTTCCAGCAAGAGGTAT
>CAYGQI010000067.1:0-8436 GCA_964351925.1 uncultured Anaerolineales bacterium
TCGTCCCCACATTCACGTGAGGCTTGTCCCTTACAAACTTCTCCTTCGGCATGCTATCAGCCCTCCTTAAGCGACGAAATGCTTATCCGCTTTCCACAGCCCAACCATGTCTTCGTGACAGACAGAACCCGGGCCCTGAAGTTGCCCATGCCCCGCTTGGGGCCACGCAGCCTAGGTGAGCTCCTTCTGTGCCTCCGCGTAGTAGTCGAACTCCATGGTGAAGGTTCCCCGGCCCTGCGTCAGCGAGCGCAGAGCTGTGGCGTAGCCGAACATCTCAGCGAGCGGCGCATGAGCGTGTACAGCTTGGACAGCGCCGCGCGACTCCATGCCCTCTATCTGTGCCCGGCGCGAGTTGAGGTCGCCCATCACGTCACCGATGAAATCCTCCGCAACGACCACCTCTATTCTCATGATCGGTTCCAGCAACACAGGCTTCGCTCTCTGAACCCCGCTCTTCAGGGCCATGGAGCCTGCGATCTTGAAGGCCAGCGCCGAAGAGTCCTCCTCATGGTAGGAACCATCGACCAATCTGACTCTGACGTCCACGACTGGATATCCGGCCAAGACTCCGTTCTCCATGGCTTCTTGAACGCCTGCATTAATGGCCGGTACGAACTCCCTGGGAATCACACCATTATGGGTGTCGTCTTCAAAGACATAGCCTTCTCCCTTTGCCAGAGGTTCCAGCTCCAGCCAAACGTGACCGTACTGGCCGTGCCCTCCCGACTGGCGGATGAAACGGCCCTCCGATCGGACAGGCACAGTGATCGTCTCTCGGTATGACACCTGTGGCTGTCCAACGTTGGCCGAGACGTGGAACTCCCGCAGCATGCGATCCACCAGCACTTCCAGGTGTAGCTCTCCCATGCCTGAGATCAACGTCTGACCCGTATCTTTGTCAACGCGCACTCGGAACGTCGGGTCTTCCTCTGCCAGTCGGTCCAGCGTCTCTTTCATCCTCTCCTGGTCCACCTGGGTCCTGGGCTCGATAGCAACGGAAATCACCGGCTCTGGGAATCCGATGGACTCCAGAATGATCAGAGCGTTGGGGTCGCACAGTGTATCCCCGGTGAACGTCTGCTTCAGTCCGATGACTGCCGCGATGTCTCCGGCGTAGATCGCATCGATGTCCTGCTGATGATTGGCATGCATGCGCAGCAGCCGTCCTGCTCGCTCCTTGCGCTCCTTGGTCGAGTTCATCATGCGCGACCCGGTCTTCAATGTGCCGGAGTACACTCTGACGTACGCCAACCGGCCAACATAGGGATCGGATGCGATTTTGAAAGCCAGGGCGGAAAAGGGACCATCCTCGTCCACCAGGCGCTTCTCCGGTTCGCCAGTCTCGGGGTTGATGCCTTCGATGGGCGGCACATCCAGAGGTGAAGGAAGGTAGTAGATCACCGCATCCAAGAGAGGCTGGACGCCTTTGTTGCGCAGCGCCGAGCCGCACAGCACCGGGACCAGCCTGGAATGCAGAGTCGCTTCACGAAGGGCCCGTCGTAACTCCTGGATAGGGATATCTCTACCTTCCAGGTAGGCCGTCGCCACCGCATCGTCGACCTCGGCCAACCTCTCCACGAGCCCCTCTCGATAGTGCGCGCTGGCCTCGCGAAGGTGGACCGGGATCTCCACTTCCTCCAGGAGAGTCCCCATTTCGTCGGCGTGGACCAGGGCCTTGCCGCCTATCAGGTCGACCACTCCCTGGAACTCGTCCCGGCTGCCAATGGGAATCTGCACTGCCACAGGCATGGCTCCCAGCCGCTTCTCGATCATCTCCACTGCGTGCCAGAAATCAGCTCCCGGCCTATCCATTTTGTTAATGAAACAGACGCGCGGCACACCGTACCGGTCGGCCTGGTGCCAGACGGTCTCCGACTGCGGCTCGACGCCAGCTACTGCATCCAGCACGACAATCCCTCCGTCCAAAACCCGGAGGGAGCGCTGTACTTCCGATGTGAAGTCTATGTGACCTGGCGTGTCGATGATGTTGATCTGGTGGTCCATCCAGTAGCAGCTGGTGGCAGCGGCGGTAATGGTGATCCCTCGCTCCCGCTCCTGGACCATCCAGTCCATGGTGGTCGTGCCGTTGTGCACTTCCCCCATGCGATGAATCTTGTCGGTGTAGAAGAGTACACGCTCGGTGATGGTGGTCTTCCCGGCGTCAATGTGGGCGATTATGCCGATGTTTCGCGTTCTCGCCAGGGGATAATCCCGAGGCATACTCCGCTCCGATTACCAGCGATAATGGGCGAAAGCCTTGTTGGCTTCCGCCATCTTGTGCGTGTCTTCCTTCTTCTTAACTGTGGCTCCCGTATTGCGGGCAGCGTCCATCAGTTCGTCGGCCAGACTCTCGGCCATAGGCCTTCCGCTGCGTGACTGTGCGGATCGAATGAGCCATCGTATGGCCAGCGAGGTACGCCGTTCCGGCCTGACCTCGACGGGTATCTGGTACGTCGCTCCACCGACACGCCGAGGTCTTACCTCCAACACAGGAGTAGCGTTCTCAACCGCCTGGTGGAAGACCTCTAGTGGATTCCTGTGAGCCCGCTCCCCGATGATGTCAAAGGCGTCATACATGATGCTGGTGGCCACGCTCTTCTTGCCTCCGAGCATCAAGCGGTTGATGAACCTAGCCACCAATTCGCTGTTGTACTTATGATCTGGTGCCACTTCTCTACGTGGCGGTCTGTAACGCCTCGGCATTTGCTCCTCCGATTCCCCGACAAAAACACAGGGCCGGGGGCCACCGCACCAACAAACCTGCAAAGCCCCCGCCCCCTACACACAAGCTCTGGGACAACCCCGAGCTATCCAGGGGGACTCCTTCCTATGGCTATCTGACCCTTCTGCTCAGATGATAATCTGATAATGGGCACCTAGTTGTGACATTCAAAAAGACTAGCCGCTTCTTTGCTTCAGTCTTCTTGAAAGCCTCCTCAGCAGGTACGATCCTCGTCCCGCGTCGTACCTTAACTCCCTGTCAAATGATACACGTCAGGTGCATCTCACCGGGAAGGTTCAGATCCTCTTCTTGGGACGCTTGGTGCCGTACTTGGACCGTCCACGCATGCGTCCCTCAACGCCAGAGGCATCCAGAGCACCGCGAACGATGTGGTAGCGCACTCCTGGAAGGTCCTTCACACGACCACCGCGAACCAAGACCACTGAGTGCTCTTGTAGGCCGTGACCCTCGCCGGGAATATACGCAGTCACCTCGATACCATTGGTCAGTCTAACCCTTGCTATCTTCCGCAGTGCCGAATTGGGTTTCTTGGGCGTCATCGTCCTTACCAGGGTACAGACGCCCCTCTTCTGAGGAGACCCTTTACCCTTCACCGTCCTTTGGCGAAGGGCGTTATGTCGATAGAGCAGCGCTGGGGCTGAACTCTTCTTGGCCTTGTTCTTTCGACCTCTCTTGACCAGTTGATTTACGGTCGGCAATCTCCCTCTCCCGTTGGCTGTCGCCTTGCCCTCTGTCTGGCGCACCCCTTCCGGTTGCGGAGTCGGGTGCGCAAACATCAATTATACCACATTATCCGCCGCGCGTCAAATGCGCAGTTCCCTGGGAAAACCAGGCTCCAGCCGCAAGCGCGAATCCCGCTCCACCCCGTCGTCCTTGCCGTATTCGTGCCGCTTGCCAGCCTGGTCGATGACCTCGACAGCGAGGCCCAGACTCTGGAATTCTTTGACCAGCACCCTGAAGGACTCAGGTACTCCAGGCGGGCCGTGCTTCTGTCCCTTGACAATGGCCTGGTAGGTCTGCACTCGGCCGATCACGTCGTCGGACTTGACGGTCAGCATTTCCTGGAGCGTGTGAGCAGCACCGTACGCCTCGAGCGCCCAGACCTCCATCTCGCCAAAACGCTGTCCGCCGAACTGCGCCTTGCCTCCCAAAGGTTGCTGAGTGACGAGGGAGTAGGGCCCCGTGGATCGCGCGTGCACCTTGTCCTCCACCAAGTGGGCAAGCTTCATCATGCTGATGACTCCCACCGTCACTGGGTGATCGTAGGGCTCGCCGGTCTTTCCGTCGTAGAGGATCATCTTGCCCCAGGTTGGGACCGGCTGCCCGGTCTCCAAGCTGACCTTCTCGGCCTGCACTTCTAACTCTTTGCCCTGGAGTCCATCTGACTCATAGCCGAGTTCCTGTATCCACAATCGCAGACTCACGTCGTGGGCAACTTCGTCCGCCTTTTCTCTATCAGCGGAGACAAGTCCGTTGCCCTCAAAGACCAGGATGGCACCGGCATCGTAGCCCAGCTCTTTCAGTGTCTGCTCGAGAACGCTGCGACGCGCATATCTCTCCTCCGACAGGAGCCGTCCCAGGTCATATCCATTCTCACCTAGCCAATGAGTGAGATAGAGCGTGCAGGCTTCCCGATCATCGATCAACTGTTCGAAGTCATACTCCTGATCCTTCAACCACTGCCAGGCTTTTTCAATGGCCCGGTTCCAGGCCCAATCGATCAGCCAGGCACGGGCCAACTCAGCTGTGATCTCTTTCTCATCTGCACCATCAAAGACGGGCGATATGGCCTTAAAACCCAGGCGGTCTGCCGCCCAGCCAAGGTGCGTCTCCAAGATCTGCCCAATGTTCATACGGCTGGGTACTCCCAGCGGGTTGAGAATGATCTCGATGGCGGTGCCATCGGCGAGGAACGGCATGTCTTCGACGGGAACCACCTTGGAGATGACACCCTTGTTGCCGTGACGTCCAGCCATCTTGTCACCCTCGGTGACCTTGGACAGGTGAGCAGTGCTCACTCGCACGAGCTTCTCCACACCCGCTTGCAGATCGTGGCTGTCCTCGCGAGTGAAAGTCCTGACGTCCACCACTTTGCCACGCTGACCGTGAGGCAGGCGTAGAGAGGAGTCCTTGACCTCCCGAGCCTTCTCACCGAAGATGGCCCTAAGCAGTTTCTCTTCAGGGGTGAGGTCAGTCTCTCCCTTGGGGGTGATCTTGCCCACCAGGACGTCCCCGGAATTGACCTTGGCGCCAATACAGACAACCCCTTCTTCATCGAGATTCTTGAGGGCTTCCTCTCCGACGTTGGGGAGATCGCGCGTGATCTCCTCCGGACCAAGCTTGGTAGTCCGCGCCTGTATTTCGTGCTTCTCGATATGTACGGAAGAGAACTTGTCCTCGCGCACCAGGTTCTCGCTGATGACGACTGCGTCCTCGAAGTTGTACCCCTCCCAGGAAAGGAAGGCCACGAGCACGTTCTGGCCCAGTGCGAGCTCGCCCTTCTCCGTGGAGGAGCTATCGGCAAGGACATCGCCCTTTTGCACCTGCTCGCCCTTTTGCACAATGGGCCGTTGATCTATGCAAGTGCCCTGATTGGAGCGGTTGTAGCGACGCAACTGATATACTCTGTCGCCGTCATCGCCTCTGACCACGATCGCGGACGATGTGACAGAGACTACCTTGCCGGCTTTCTGCACCACCACCACCTGGCCTGAGTCCAGCGCCGCTTGGTGTTCTATACCAGTTCCGACCGTGGGAGACTCCGGCATGATCAAGGGCACTGCCTGACGCTGCATATTCGAGCCCATCAACGCCCGGTTCGCATCATCGTGCTCCAGAAAGGGGATGAGGGCAGCAGAAACGCTCACGATTTGCTTGGGTGAGACATCCATGTAGTCTACTCGGTCGGCGGGTTCAATCAGGTACTCCCCCTTACTGCGTGTCGAGATTCGGTCCTCCACAAACTGGCCATTCTGGTCGAGCTTGGCGTTGGCCTGAGCTATGACGTGCCGCTCTTCCTCATCCGCCGGCATGTACACGATCTCGCGAGTCGCGACCGGCCGCACGGCCACTTCATCCAGCGGAAGTTCGACTATCAGCTCCGCCAGTGTTGGGCTGATGACTACACCCGCCTCAGCTACCAGTTCACCCGACTCAGGATCCCTCACGTCCTCCCGCAGGGTCTTGCCTACGATGGCATGAAACTCATTGGGTACGGTGTTCATTACCTTCCGATACGGGGTTTCGATGAAACCATACTCATTGATTTCTGCGTATGTGGCCAAAGACCCAATGAGCCCGATGTTGGGGCCTTCAGGGGTCTCGATGGGACAGATGCGCCCGTAGTGGGAGTCGTGCACGTCGCGCACGTCGAAACCAGCTCTCTCTCGCCTCAGGCCCCCAGGCCCCAGCGCCGAGAGACGTCGCTTGTGGGTCAGCTCAGCCAAGGGATTGGTCTGATCCATGAACTGCGAAAGCTGGCTGCCCCCAAAGAACTCCCTGACGGCAGCTACAACAGGTCTGATATTGATGAGGGTCAGAGCGGTGATCTGCGACGGGTCTTTCGTGCTCATGCGCTCTTTGACCACACGTTCCATGCGCAGGAACCCAATACGCAACTGGTTCTGGATCAGTTCTCCGACCGTCTTCACCCTTCTGTTGCCCAGATCGTCTATGTCATCAGGCCCGTCAACCCCGTTGTTGATGAGGATCAAACGTTCCACTACTTTCGCGAGGTCCATCTTGGTGAGCGTAAGTTGGTCGAGAGGGAAGGACAGTTCCAGTCGCTTGTTGAGCTTGTATCGACCAACCTTGGCCAGATCGTAGCGCCGCGCGCTGAATAGGAGCGATTCCAGGTACCTCTTGGCATTGTCCAGGTTGGGAGGATCCCCCGGGCGCATTCTACGGAAGAACTCAACCACTGCCTCCTCGGCATTCTTGGTGGGGTCCTTGTCGATGGTGGCCTCTATATAGCTCCGCTCGGGCATGTTGTCGCAATGCTCGAACACGGCATAAAGCTCTTCATCGGTGCCCTCTCGGAGCATCTCGTCCAGAGGATCACCTTTCACGGAGGAGACTGCCGCAAGTGCGCGTAGGAGGACAGTGACCGGAATCTTGCGCTTGCGGTCCACCTTTACGGACAGGACGTTCTTCTTAGTGGTCTCAAACTCTAGCCAGGCTCCCCTGGAGGGAATGAGTTTGGCCATACATAGCTGCCTGCCGCTCTTGCGGTCCTCTTCTACCGTAAAGAAGATACCGGAGGAGCGTATGAGTTGGCTGACAACCACCCGCTCGGCTCCGTTGATGATGAACGTAGCGTTCTCCGTCATCAAGGGGAAGTTCCCCATGTAGACGTCTTGCTCGAGCCGTTCGCCCTGCTCGTTGACCAGCGCGAGCCTTATGTGCAGGGGGGCCGAGTAGGTCATGTCCATGACACGACATTCCTGCTCGCCGTACGTAGGCTCCTCAAACTTGTAGTCAAGGAGTTCGAGCCTCATCTTGCGGTTGTAGCTCTCGATGGGGAAAGTCTCTTCGAAAAGCTCCCGCAGCCCGTCCTCCTTGAACCAATCGAAGGACCGCACCTGGACGTCGGTGAGCCTGGGAAGGGGATGGATATCGATTATGCGCGCGTAGGTCTTGCGTGCGTCGCCAGTAGGTCGGTCGCTGCTGAGAGTCGGAGCCTCAAGATCAAACAGTGTTCTCTGCATTTTCGGACCCGCTGCTTTCGGGTCACGAGGGTTGTGGCCATCAGAAGAAACCACCCTATCTTCGGCCATGGAGCAATGTACCCCCCTCACGTGTCGTTCTTAGGAAATACCCTGACGCTAAAAAAATAGTATACCACATCATTTACTCTATGTCAACCTCGCCCCTCCGTCTTTTCCAAGCCGCACCGGCCTTTCCATAACCGCCCCCTGACCATCGCGTGGCCGCCTCTACAACGATCTGTAGTATGCTCACCATGGCCGCGGCCACTACATATCGTACCCCTTGGTGCAACTAGCTCCTCCGGACCATCGGCCGTGCCAATATGAGCGGTTGAAACGTGTCGCCCGGCGCCCCAAAGTTTAAGGTTGCGCAGGCAAGCAACTCCCCTGCTTTCCCGCCCAGCCGCTCGGTAATACTTGCAGAGGCACGTCTTTGCTGTCTTTACCGTGCTTCCTACTGGCCTAACCGCGCATACTCTGGTCGCATTTGCCCCACAGTACCCTCAGGCCAACATTGGCCGTCCACTTAGGTCTCGGAGGTTTGCGACCTCCAGACGCCGGAGGGTATAATGAACCGACCCTCGCCGTAGGGCATTTGTCAATGTCTAAGAAGACCAGCATCCTAGCCATCCTCATAGCCTCAGCCGTCCTGCTGATCCTCGCCGTCGGTCGTCTGTCAGGCCCGATGTCGTCCGCTCTGGCCGACTTGACGGGCGAGCGGCAACTGGTGGAACAGATCAAGGGCCTGGGCGCTCTGGTCCTCATCAGACTGGAGCGGCCTGCGCCTGACGTCGAGCCCTACGTGCCCGTGGCCCATGTGGGCCTGAACCCCTACGGGATCAACACCTTCCTGGAGCAGGAGGTGGAGGACTGGAAAATCCACCGTTCCTTGCGCTTGATCAGCGTTGCCGGGTTCAAATGGATCAGGCAAGAGTTCCCCTGGGAGGACATCGAGATCGAAGGCAAGGGCATCTTCGTGGATCGCCG
>CAYGQI010000068.1:0-8383 GCA_964351925.1 uncultured Anaerolineales bacterium
AGCATCGCGCGATACCTCCTTTCCGCGCCCCTGTCAGCCAGTCGCTGACGCTACTCCGTCAAAGCCAGGCTGAAAACCGGGGTGCTGCCCTCGTAGAGAACCTCCGGATGCAATGAAGGATCCCCTGCCTCAACGAGCCGCGCGCTCACCTCCGTCAACTCGGGGATCAGTTCTTCCGCAGGGTAGTCTGGATATATCCCTAGCTCTCCTTGTAGGATCTCCAGGCGCAAGATGTCGAACCAGGCGCGATCCTTGGCTGTCGCGTCGCTGAAGGTGGCAATCTGCTCACCATAGATGCCATGGAGTTCCCTGCGAGCCTCGATAAGCTCCGCTCCGATCCCAGTCACGTCCTCCGACCAGGCGGGCACCAACTGGAGCCCGTATGCGCCCAGCGCCATCCTGTACTTGACCAGGAGCCAATCTGCCCTGGCCTCCGCGATGCCTATCTTCAGCACCATCGAGGACGCCGCGGCCAGTTCATCCTCGTAGGCGGTGCTTCGCGCCTTGTCTTCGTTCACCAGAGCCTGGGTGACTGCGGTGGCCAACTCTTCCGGTATGGCTTGGCCACTGGGAGAACCACCCAGGAACTCCAAGAGATCCAACACCGCTTCAACCCGCCTCTCCTCGTACGAGGCCACCATCGCCAGTGTGGGCGCTGGGATCTGAGTGAGGAAGTTCGCTATGGGTTGCTCCACGCCTGATTCTGGTGTCGTCTCTGACCCTTCCGTCGAGAAAAGTATCTCGGCCTGTAGAGAACGACTCTCGGTCGCCTTCTCTCGCTCGCCCAGCGCCTCGTATGCCACAGCCAGCTGCCCCAGAAGATCCGCCTTATGCGGGTCCCTAATGAGCGGACTGTGCAGGGCCAAGGCAAAGGCCTGATCGTAGTTGAAAAGCGCTTCTGCGCGCTTCCCCCAGGTGGCGAAGCCTTCGCCAATCCCCACAAATGAGTAGGCCCTTGTGGAGTCCGACAGAGTTGGGCTCATCGTGGACATGAGGCTCGCCTGCTGATAGCATGATGCAGCGTGCGACTGGTCGCCGGCGGCCTCATATCTCTGTCCTAGCATAAGCAGGTTTCCGACGTGTTCTCCGTCAGAAAGCTGCGTGCTGAAGAGAACCGTAGCGTAGGCTGTGTCGAGCTCGCCGCCTTCCAACGATCTGTTCACCACGTCTACGTCGCCGATGCCAGTCAACGCCGCGAGCGCCAGAGATGGCTCGACCTGGTCCAGCCGCAACTGGGTAATGGGATCCCCCGTATTGGAGGAACCTGCCCATCGCAGATACAGGTAAGCTCCGCCGCTGACCGCACCACTCAGAACCATCAACACCAGAAGCCCAAGAATGGCCCACGACAGGCAGGTCCGTCTTGAACTCCCCTGACTAGTCCGTATCATTACCCTCTCCGCGTATCTAGCAGCGAGGCGTCGAACGAACACCCCGCGTTGGCCAAGTATATCAAATCAAGACGACCCTGTCTAGCATGCGAGAAGGCAGACCCAGCCCCTCAAAACCCAAACGAAACGTCGAAGCCAGTCTCGAATCGAATCGCCTCTTGGCACGGTTGGCCCAGCCTCTCCTTGACGGCCGCTGCCACTGTCCCCACCACGCTGAGGTAGCCTCCCACCTGGGGCGAACCTGTCCAGTCAGACACCTCAGTCGACGAAACGCTCGATGGTGGCGCCTTCCCTTCGGTCCTGCAACCACTGCATGAATGTCTGCTGCCTCAAGTTCTCGAATACCTCCACAGCTATCTCACGCTCTTCCCTCTCCAAGACCTGTACGATGTGAAAGCCAAACTGCGTCTCTACTATGTCGCTTGTCTCTCCAACCTCCAGGCTGAAGGCGACCTCCTCGACTTCCGGGGGCATTACTCCCCGCGGGAAGAAGCCAACATCGCCTCCACTCTCGCGTGAACTGATATCCTCGGAGTACTCTCTTGCCAGGTAGGAGAAATCCTCTCCTGCTTGAAGCCTGGCCAGCACTTCCTCCGCCCTCTCCCTCGTAGGCAAAAGGATGTGTCTGGCGTGGACCTGTTCTGCCACTGGACTGATGGACGCCGTGACAGCGCTGTAGACCGCCTCGCTGAGCAGTTGGTCCAGCAGCATTTGCCGGAAATCCTCGTAGGTTGTGTCCATGCCCTGCAACGACTGGTTGAACTGGTCCTGGCCGCCAGATTGCTCGATGATGTCTTGTATGCTGGCCTCCAACTCAGCTTCGGAGATGCTGACACCCATCTCCACCGCTGCTTGCCTTGTCAACTCCTGGTCTATCATCTGTTCCAGGACCTGTCGGCGCGCCTGAGCCAGTCGCTCCCGCCCTTCCTCACTCTCGGAATCGAGACCCTCCTGCGCGAAGAAGGCCTCTACCTGCGCAACCTGCTTCTCGTACTCCTCTTGTCCGATGGGTTGACCGTTGACGAGGGCTGCCAACCCTTCTACCGGGCTAGGTGTGGCGGTTATCGTCTCCACCGGAGTTGGCTGGCCTCCACATCCCCCGGCAAGAATACTCATCACCAGTAGCGCTACTGTTGCGGACAAGACAAGCTTCTGCATTGTGCAGCCTCCTTCTCGCCAGATGGCTTCACATAGTATGATTATCACACCTAAGTTGGTTTTGGGCAACTTAGCTGCAGTGGCAGGCCACACACCCATGCGTCAGGGTTACGGGAGATCCATCCCGCGCCCCGCATCGTGAGCGAGGTACCAGGAGTCGAGCCAGCAGGCAGCCGGTGATCGACTCCGCCCTGTGAGGCCTGGCGGGGCTGACCAAATAGCACCGCCGTGCCAGTTTGACAAGCCTGGAGCCGCCGCATATAATGGAAAGATATGTAGCCTGAGTAAGACGCACTCGTCGAGTACATGGACTCGTTCCGGACTCTCTCAGTGGCGGGTCAAGGGTGTGCTCCAGACAGTCTGAGATCGCTAGCAGGGAACGATCAGGACGAAGCCCATAGGCTGAGAGGTTGGTAAGCTAGATTACATTTGCTGAGGGTGTGCGCCTATGATAGAATACGCTCCAATTGGCCTGTGATCATCAGGCCTGTTGTTTCACATCCCACTTTGGCTGAAAGGAGTAGACGATTTCCATGGAACAAGGGATGAATCCGGCGTTTCTGCGGAGCTTGGAAACGCTATTGGAGGGAAAGTGGGCTGGCCGCGTCATGGCCTTTGTCATGATTCCTGCGCTGCTCGTCGCCACTATTCTCCTTCCGCCTCTGGCTCTCCCCGAACGCCTGCTATCCGCCGGACATGTAACCTTCACCAAGGCTGGCGGTTCTCTCGTTGACCCGGATGGCACTCAGTTGACCATACCGCCGGGATCGGTATCGGGCACGGTCCAGGTGCAGCTCTCCTCCATCCCCAGAGCCGACTTCCTGGCCGGGAGTGCTGGAGACCCCAGCATCGCCCAGGCGATACCGAGCAACCTGGACATGAAGAGTCCGCTGTATGCTTTCTCCGTCAGAGGAGAGACTCCAGAGCAGGCTACTCTCACCATACCCATACCAAACGATTCGGAACCTCTGAGTACCATTGACCTCTACGCCTGGACAGGGCGCGAGTGGCAATGGATTCCCAAGACGGTGTTCCTGGAGGATGATCTCCTGGAGACGAACCTCTCGTCCATACCACCGATGGTGGCGGTGTTCCAGACAAGTCCCCTTGTGCCGTCCGTATCAGCTTCCCTGAAAGCCGGTGAGACTCTGCCCCTGGAAGCAAGAGACGTCCTGGTAGAAATCGAGGCTGAGTCGCTCCCGGTCCAGAGCGATGGCATAGACGGTAACGACACGGTTGTCGCCGCGAGCGGCTTGCTGGAGCAACCGGGAGAAGGCACCTCATACATGGTCCTCCCCTCTCTGAGCAATGAGGTGGAGGGCATCGTCCGAAGTGACCTGGTCAACAACATACTAGTCAACGATGAACTGCGCAAGAACCACGTCAGTGAAATTGTTAACCTGGTCGTTCAGAACATGTATCCCGGTGTCAACCTCGACTATCGTGGAATGGACCCTGGTCTGAGAGACCAGTTCACAGCATTTGTGAACGAGTTAGCTGCCGAACTGCACGCCAATCGCAAGATGCTGGCAGTTACGGTCCAGAGTCCTGTCCAGATCTCGGAGGACCGATGGGACACTGGCCCATATGACTGGCAGGCCGTTGGTCAGGCTGCTGATACTTTCAAGGTGCCGGGGCTGCTGCACCCCGATGCCTACCGCGCTGACGGCCAGATGCAAGCGCTGCTTGACTACACGGTGAACAACGTCAACAGATACAAGACACAGCTCATACTACCCAGCTACAGCACCGACTGGGCCGGGGATACCGTGACCACAAGATCGTACGCAGAGACTCTAGAGTTGCTAAGTGGGAATCTGGTCCTGGCAGAAGGTAGGGATACGTTCTCCCCCGGAGAGCAGATCACGGTGCAGTTAGCGGGAGGCCCTTCCTCCGTCAGCTTCGACGAGCAGACGCAGTACTATTCGTTCACCTATGCGGACGACAAAGGTGAACACACCGTCTACCTAGAAAACGCCACCAGCATGGCTCACAAGCTCGACCTGGCACGCAGATACAACCTCAAGGGGGTGAGTGTCGAAGGTCTGTTGTTGGAAGGCAACGACCAGCGGATGTGGGGCGTCCTTCAGGAGTACCTCAATTCCGTGACGCCTGCGGCTGACACCCAGTTCGCCATAGTCTGGACGGTCGAGAGTGCGGTGGGCTCCAGCCTTTCGCAGGAGGTGGGTTCTCTGTCAGAGCCTATGTTCGCGTGGACGGCCCCGCTCGAGGGAGGAGAGTACTCCATCTCCGCCGCGATCTCGGATGACGGCGGGCAAACGGCCGGTGCCCAGGGTGGCAGAGTATCGTTTATTGTAGCCGAACCAACTCCGACCCCTACCCCCACCCCTCCGCCCCCAACCCCTACACCTAGGCCGACGGGAGGGACAACGCCGGCCAGGCCCACGCCAGCACCGCCGTCGGCTCCACCGCCCCCCGGCACAGGGTTTGACTACGGGGCACAACTCGCCCGTGTGAGTCCAACCACCCTGGGGCATCTAAACGCCCTCGGTTTCAGGTGGATCAAGCTCCAGATTCGTTGGGAGAACCAGGAGCCGTCGCCGGGAGCCATCGACTGGGGTACCATGGACGGCGTCGTATCGCTGGCCAATGGAGCTGGAAAGAAGTTGCTCTTCTCAGTAGTCACTACCCCCGGGTGGGCCCGAGCCAGAACCGAGGGCCTCGGTCCGCCGGATGACCCAAATACGTACGGCAACTTCGTGGCAGGTATCGCCCAGCGCTACTGCGGCAAGGTGCATGCCATTGAGGTATGGAACGAACAGAACCTCATCACTGAGTGGAATACTGGCAGGGGCATAAACGCCCAGGAGTACATGAACCTGCTCAAGATAGCCTACCAGCGCATCAAGGCGGCCTGCCCGGGCATGATCGTCGTCTCCGGAGCTCCCACTCCCACCGGAATCTCTGACGGATGGACCGCTATTGACGACGTGGAGTACCTGCGTCGCATGTACAGTAATGGTCTGAAGAACTACTGCGATGCCGTGGGTGTGCACCCCAGCGGCTTCGACAACCCTGCCGATGCTGATTGGCGGACGTGGAAGGACTCCTCCGGATTCAACAACCACCGATCGTTCTTCTTCTCCAGCACCATCAAAGCCTACCATGACGTCATGGTGCAGAATGGAGACGGGAACAAGAAACTGTGGGCCACTGAGTTCGGCTGGGCGACTGCAGAGGGCATGGGTGTGCCCAATCCCGGCTATGAGTATGCAGCCACCAACACGGAGGCCAGCCAGGCCGACAATCTGGTCAAGTCTATGCAAATCGCGAAGCAAAGCGGCTACATGGGCGTGATGTTCGTGTGGAACCTGGACTTCTCGGTCGAGGTGGGAGCCTGGTGGGAGGGATCAAAGTTCAGCTTGCTCAGGGCTGACGGTACTCCGAGGCCAGCCTATAGCGCCCTGGCCAGCATGCCCAAGTAGCCAGCACAGGGTGGCATTTTCGTTTCAGGAGCATGGGTCTTCCCTGCCCATGCTCCGTTTTTCTGAGTCCACCCGGGGGGCATCGTCAGAGGCCTGAGCTCAGGCCTCAACAGCATTGAAGATTCGAGGGAGAGAACCACCATTGAGCACCACGCCACAACCAAGAGTGTCTGTCAACCGGGCAGGCTGTGCCGCCCTGGCCGTCTTCGCCGTACTCATCCTGGGGCTAGCCGCCGGGTGCCTGTTTGCCAGCATGACAGGACTATTGCCCATCCCGGGACGGCCGCAGACAACTCACACGGCCCTTCCCACCGCTACTCCCAAATCCACCACGGCGGGAGCTACACCAGGTGCTCCGCGGCCGTCACCGACTTCGCACGCTAGTGCCGAGACCCCACCCGCAAACACGCCAGTGGCACCCGCCGTCCAGACCCCTTCGCCGACTCCCCCGGGAACCAGCTTCGACTACGGCATCCAGGTACACCTGTTTCACCTGGACGCCGGCTACGTGGCTCAGTTGGTGACCAACATGCAATTCCGATGGATCAAGCACCAGATAGAGTGGAAGGAGTTCGAACCTGCTAAGGGACAGTATCTGTGGGAACCGATTGACCAGATTGTGAATCCCGCCCATAACAGCGGACTGAACGTCCTGCTGAGTGTGGTGAAGGCACCGGACTGGGCTCGAGGCGGGCAAACCACAGAAGACGGACCACCAGCCGACTACAGCCACTACGGAGACTTCATGGCTGCTGTGGCGCAGCGGTACTGCGGAGAAGTACAGGCATACGAGGTGTGGAACGAACAGAATCTGAGGCGGGAGTGGAACACTGGGCGGCCGCTGAGTGCTGCTGAGTACGTGGACCTTCTGCGAGTGGCCCACGACCGCATCAAAGCAGCCTGCCCGAGTGCCATTGTCGTATCAGGCGGTCCCACACCGGTCGGCTACACCAGTGACACCGCCATAGATGATTTCGAGTATTTTAGGCAGATGTACGAGGCCGGGTTGCCCAACTATTGTGATGCGGTTGGGGTGCATCCCAGTGGGTTCAACAACCCTCCCGACTGGCACTACCCGCCTGCATACAGCGAGGCCGGGGATTCAGCGTCGTTCAGAGGGAACCGCCAGTTCTATTTCCTCAACACCATCGAAGGGTACCACGACATCATGACGGGCTTCGGCGACACGGGGCACAAGCTGTGGGCCACTGAGTTCGGGTGGGCGTCCATCGAGAACCTCACAGAGAGACCGAATCAGGGGTACGAGTACGCAGCGGACAACACAGAAATGGAACAGGCGGAGTACCTGGTGACGGCCCTTCAGCTCGCTCGGAACAAGGGCTACATGGGCGTGATGTTCGTGTGGAACCTCAATTTCGCGCCCGCCGGGGGCGCAGCTGATGAGCGTGCGGCGTTCGGCATTCTACGGGAAGACTGGTCACAACGGGCTGCCTATCAGACTCTGGCAGCGGCGAGGGCCACGGGAGAGCTTCCGTAGCAGAGACCCTACTGCGCCTTTTCCCAGTCGACACGCTGACTACAGCTGGGATCGTAATCCGCATCCACCACGGGGCTCACTGGCTGGCCGTCGTTGCCCAGGATCACCAGGTGAAACAAGCCTGGCTCGAACCCCATGGTGAACTCGTACTTGCCCGCCTGGGGCACCCCTTCGGATTGCTTTGCAGCAGCCCAACCGTAGTCGTTGTAGAGCCGCAGATTCGCCCATCCCAGACCGTTGCCAGCTGCATCGTAGACCCAGCCCCCAATCAGCCCACCCTTGCTGCAGTCTCGCTCGTTCCGCGTGACCCGGTACTGGTAGGCACCCGGAGGCGGTGGCCCCGGTTGGGTTCCGGTCCCAGTTGGAGAAGGTGAGACACTGGGAGTAGGCGACGGTGGTGGCGTCGGCGTGGACGGCGGCACAGGCGTGGCTGTCGGAACGACTGGTGTGGATAGCTCAGGGTTTGGAGAAGGGGTTCCGGCAGGAATGTCAGTGGCTATCGGGCTCGAGTCTGACAGTGCGGTAGCGGTCAGTCCAGCCGGAGTCCAGGTCTCGGTGGCTGCGACATCGCCCTCCCTGCCACGCGTCAGAGCGATCATAGAAGCACAGGCACCCAAACTCATGAACAGCAATACGGCGAGGAATGCCGCTGCTGAGCCCTTACCCTGCATCAGAAGCCTCTGGTCCCGTCCGCTGGTCTCCGGTTCGAATCTTTCCAACGCTGGTGACTAACTCCATGATACTCTGCCGGGCCCACAAAGGCAAGCAGGCTGACTGGTTGCCGTCTGGAGCGTACGGTGCTATAATGGGATTTGTAGAGGGCGAGTAGCTCAGCTGGTTAGAGCGCGCGGTTCACATCCGCGAGGTCGTAGGTTCGAGTCCTATCTCGC
>CAYGQI010000069.1:0-8326 GCA_964351925.1 uncultured Anaerolineales bacterium
GGCAGCTTGACGAATGTGGGAGCTGTGGATTACACTTCCTGCAGGCACAGGTGCCCGCTGCCAGCGAGGGGGTGGCGTCCCGGTCCGGGCAGCTCTCTTTTCCGGTCTCAGTGGCCTTGGCGAGGCAGTGTGTCAGCGAGATCATGGCCTCACCGGCGAGGCAGCGGAGGCTGAGGAGAAGCCCGAGTATGAGTGGACCAGCCGCAAGGAGGCAGTCGGCGCCACATCAGTTGTTGTACGGCTTGATCCCGCCAACAAACGGAGCAGGCGGCCCCCGCAAGCCGGGCCGACGGTCATGGCTCTGTCGTTCGGCCCGACGGACCTGTGGTCCAACCCCGGGATAGTGACTTGGCGATAGTGCACCAATCTGGCTAAGGACCTGCCATGACCGGCTCCCATGCGGGGACCAAGATGGAGTAGTGTCTTCTATGCGTGCTGATGGCTGGCCCGGCTGACGCGTCGCTAGGTGGTAGCGACGGCACCGTGGCTGTCATCGAGGAAGGCGTATGGGTAGATCCACAATAGCATCTCTCGAAGCGGTTCCTGGGGGGCCGATCCATGCCCTGCCTGTTTCGGAGGTGTACGGAGTACTGGCGGCCCAGCCTCAAGGGCTCACCCAGGCCCAGGTGGAAGAGCGGCTGCGGCGCTTCGGGCGCAACATAATCCGCAAGGAGAAGGGCACCCCGCTCATTCTGAAGTTCCTGGCGAACTTCACCCACTTGATGGCCATCCTGCTATGGGTTGGCGGGGTGGTCGCGTTTGCAGCGCGGCTGCCACAACTGGGCTTTGCCATCTGGACCGTCAACCTGATCAACGGCGGGTTCAGCTTCTGGCAGGAGTTCAAGGCGGAGAAGGCTACCGAAGCTCTAAGCCGCCTCCTTCCCGTCCACGCCCGCGTCCTGCGAGATGGGGAAGAGCGGCAGATTGAGGCGGAAGAACTCGTGCCCGGCGACCTCATCATACTGGGCGAAGGAGACAAGATCTCTGCAGATGGCCGCCTGATCCAGGAGGCCGAACTACGAGTGGATCAGTCAACCCTGACCGGGGAATCGCACGCGGTACGCAAGACCCACGAAGCGGTCCTGCGGACAGACCTGGCTCGCACTGAACTTGCCAACCTGGTCTTCGCCGGCACGAGCGTAGCCGCCGGCACGGGCCGTGCGTTGGTGCTGGCCACCGGCATGGACACCGAGTTCGGAAAGATCGCCCATTTCACTCAGACAGTTGGGGAAGATCCGAGTCCCCTTCAGAAAGAGCTGGGCCGCCTGACCAAGATGGTGACCGTGCTTGCCACCAGTATCGGCGGCTTCTTCTTTGTGCTGGCGATCTTGTTGGCAGGGGTAGAGGTGACCGAGAGCTTCATCTTCGCCATGGGCATGATAGTCGCCTTTGTGCCCGAGGGTATGCTACCGACGGTGACGCTGTCGCTGGCCATGGGCGTGCAACGCATGGCCCACCGCCACGCCCTGGTGAAGAAGCTCTCCGCTGTCGAGACCCTGGGCTGCACCACGGTTATCTGCACCGACAAGACCGGAACATTGACTGAGAACGAGATGACTGTTAGTAGTCTGTGGCTCGCTGATCAGCGCCTGGTGGTGACTGGTGTCGGATACGCGCCACAGGGACAGATCATGGACGCCACACAACAAGTCCCGACGCCAGTGGGCGGCGACCTGCGCGATCTGCTGGTGGCGGCTGGCCTGTGCAACAACGCGCGCTTGCTCCCCCCAAAGGGCGATCTGACTTCGGCGGGCACGCACGATACTCTACGCTGGACGGTTCTGGGTGACCCGACAGAAGCTGCTCTGCGTGTCGTAGCCCTCAAGGGTGGGCTGGACCTGGAGAGTGAAGCACATCGGGCTCCTCGCCTCAGAGAATTGCCGTTCGAATCTCATCGCAAGCGCATGAGCACGGTCCACCGGGTGACAGGGACCCCGCAGGCAGATGCGCCCTCACTGGTGGCCTACGTGAAGGGTGCGCCGAAAGAAATGCTGGACTTGTGTACCCATGTCCGCATCGCTGGGCAGGAACGCCCGCTCGACGATGCCCTAAGAGCCCAGATCATCTCGGCCAACGATGACTATGCCCGTCACGGACTACGGGTGCTAGCCATTGCCATGCGGTTGCTCCCCGAGGGCCGCACCGCATACAAACCCGAGGCTATAGAGAGTGACCTGACCTTCCTTGGTCTGGCGGCCATGATGGACCCACCGCGCCCTGAGGTCGCTGAGGCGGTCGAGAAATGTCACCGTGCCGGCATCCGCATCATCATGATCACCGGGGACTACGGGCTGACAGCCGAAAGTATTGCGCGACGGACTGGCATCCTCCGTGGCCTTCAGCCGCGCGTCATCTCCGGTGCCGACCTGGACACCATGGATGAAGAGGACTTGCAGACAGCCTTGCAGGAGGAGGTCATCTTTGCGCGCGTGGCTCCGGAACACAAACTGAAGGTAGTCGGCGCACTGCGTGAGATGGGACACATCGTGGCCGTGACCGGCGACGGGGTGAACGACGCCCCGGCCCTGAAGAAGGCTCACATCGGGGTCGCCATGGGCATCGCGGGGACTGACGTGGCCAAAGAGGCCGCCGACATGATCCTCACCGACGACAACTTCGCCTCTATCGTCAACGCGGTCGAGGAAGGAAGGGCGGTCTACAACAACATCCGCAAGTTCGCCATGTACGTCTTCAATAGCAACATGGCTGAGGCAGTGCCCTTCATCGTCATGCTCTTCTCTCGGGGTAGGATCCCCCTGCCACTCACGGTGATGCAGGTGCTGGCCATCGACCTGGGCACGGACCTGGTGCCGGCCATTGGCCTGGGTGCCGAGTCGCCCGAGGCCGGGATCATGGATCGCCCTCCGCGTTCGCAGAAAGAGCCCTTGCTCACCAGAGCGCTTCTAGCACGGGCGCTGTTTTGGTACGGACTGATCGAATCCGTCGCCGGCATGTCGGCATATTTCTTCCTGAACTGGCTTCACGGTTGGCCTGCAGCATCACTGGCTCCCGAAGGTACCACCCTCTACCGCATGGCCACCACCATGACCCTGGCGGGTGTCGTCGCCAGCCAGGTCGGAGCGGTGTTTGGGTGCAGGACGGACCGTGCGTCGATCCTCACTATTGGCTTCCGCACTAACCGGCTGGTTCTTGTCGGCATCGCCGTGGAGCTGGTCGTCCTCGGCCTGCTGATCTACGCTCCGTTCCTGCAGGGCGCCTTCAATACGGCGCCGATTGGCCTACGCGAATGGATCTACGTCTTCGCCTGGGCCCCGATCATCTTGCTTGCTGATGAGTTACGCAAGGGGCTGCTGCGCTGGCGGGAGCGACGGACTCCCAGGAGGTAACAGATGAGAATCATCGTTATCGGATGCGGACGCGCCGGAGCAGGACTGGCACAGGTCTTGACGCTTCGCGGCCACACCGTCTCGGTGGTGGACCAAGACGCGGCTGCTTTTGAGCGGCTCGGTGCTGCGTTCAAAGGGCAGCGTGTCGTCGGTATCGGCTTCGACCGTGACGTGCTACTCCAGGCCGGGATCGAGAGCGCCGACGGGCTGGCCGCTGTGACCGCCAGCGACGAAGCCAATGTGGTCGTTGCTCGTGTTGCCAGTCAGGTCTTTCGGGTTCCGCGCGTGGTCGCCCGCGTCTACGATCCGCGGAAGGCCGAGATCTACGCCAGAATGGGCTTGCCCACCATCGCCCCAGTCACCTGGGGGGTCAACCGCATCGCTGACCTGGTGTGCTACTCCCCACTGGAGACGATCCTAAGCCTGGGAAGTGGGGAAGTGGAGATCGTGGAGTCGGAGACCACACCCCTCCTGGTTGGTCGGACGGTCAAAGAGCTGACCGTGCCTGCCGAAATCCATGTGGTAGCGGTCAGTCGAGGAGGCAAAACCTTTCTGCCGACACTGGGCACAGTCCTCCAAGATGGGGATCGAGTCCATCTAGCGGTGTTGTCGGCATCGACTGACAGGCTAGCGTCCTTGCTGGGGCTGGTGTGAGGGAGGAGGGGACCATGGGCATGTACGTCATTGTCGTGGGCGGAGGCAAGATAGGCACTCGCCTGGCAGCTCTGTTGCTGGCTGGGGGCTATCGAGTCAAGGTCATTGAGGTCTGTCGGGAAGAGATCCCCCGCTTGCGCGCAGACCTGCCGCAGGACGTAGTGATGCTGGGCGACGGCACGGCTCCTGAAATCCTGGAAGAGGCCGATGTACGTCAGGCGGATGTGGTAGCTGCGGCGACAGGTGCCGATGAAACCAACCTCGTGGTGCTCAACCTTGCCAAGTTCGAGTTTGGTGTTCAGCGCACCATTGGCCGCGTGAACAATCCGAAGAACGCCTGGCTTTATGTCCAGGAGATGGGCGTGGACGTGGGACTGAATCAGGCCGACCTGATGGCTCACCTCATCGCTGAGGAGATGTCACTCGGCGACATGATGACGTTGCTCAAGCTGCGCAGAGGGGACTACTCGTTGGTGGAGGAGAAAGTGGACCCCTCTTCGGCGGCAGCCGGCAAGGCGGTGCGCGACCTGGACTTGCCGACCGACTGCGTACTGGCCGCGGTCATTCGTAAAGGCCAGCTTATCCTCCCGCGCGGCCCCACTGTGCTCCAGGCTGGGGACGAAGTGCTGGCCGTCGTGCACTCCTCATGCACATCTGCCCTGGCGGCCGTCCTGGGGCGCCCCAGTGAGGGACCGGGTCCCGCACCGTCCTGACGTGTTTTCTGGTGCAGGATGCACGGTCTTCGGCTGCGTCGGATATTCAAGCATCAGGTCCTTGAGCTTTGCTGTCATACGCAGGCTGTCTTCGTAGGGACTCTGCCTAAGGTCGCGACCGAAGAGCGAGCCAGCAACTCTGGCCTCCAGCGCCAGGCGGGCTTTGTTGAGGAGTTCCTCGTCTACGATCTTACCACCTCTGAAGAGGAAGACCAGGGTCTTCCCCGCCGGGCGCACCACCTTGTTCATCGCTCCCGCTGGGCTGAGGGCTAGTTCCCTTTACTCTTTGGGATATTGGTCTTGCCGGCTCAGGTCGTACTCTGGGCACTTCAACTTGACGCAAACGGCTCCCGGTTCGCTGGCTAACCGGGCGGCGTAATCCACCGCATAGATGCGGTCTCGACCTCTCTTGGCCTCCCCTCGGGGACAGTATCAGCTGATGAGAGGCAGACCGTACCGATCACACTCTTCCCGAACAGGACCCAATTGAAGGAGATCCTCGTTGGCATCGTGGCGAAAACGGTTCAATGCTGTGTCGACAAAACGTATGAGAGGCTCAAGATTCCGTCGAGGACGGTGACTATCACCATGCAGTCATCTATGGGCTGTTTTCAGGCGGGGTGAGGTCGTCCTTCTTTCTCCCGGGAACGAACGATGCACTAGCCACCCATCAATCCATTGCCTGCTAGCTGCTTCCCAGGAGCCCCGGAAGAACGGTCGTGATGAGCAGGATAACCGTCAGCGCCACCAGTGCGATGACTATACCGTAAGATAGGATGTTCGAGACGCGCCCGTTCGTGAACCGGCCCATGACCCGCCGATCGTTGACCAAGCGAAGCATCACGATCAGGATGATGGGCAGCAACACGCCGTTCAGTGTCTGGCTGGCCAACATCACCTGGACCAGGGACCGGATCGGGAGCAGGATCACGCCCGCACCGATGACAATAATCGCGGTGTAGAGCCCAAAGAACACCGGCGCTTCCTTCCAACTGCGGCTGACGCCCGATTCCCAGCCGAACGCCTCGCACGCGACGTAGGCCGTCGATAGGGGCAGGATGGCAGCCGTAAAGAGCGAAGCGTTGAGCAGCCCCAGGGCAAACAGCGCCGAGGCGTAGGGACCGGCCAGCGGCCGGAGCGCCAGGGCCGCGTCCTTGGCCGTGTCCACGCGGATGCCGTTGGGAAACAGCGTGGCCGCGCAGGCGATCACGATGAAACCCGCCACCAGGACGCCGTAGATGGAACCGAGGACGACGTCCACCCGTTCGTAGGCATAGTCGTCAGCCTTCAGACCCTTGTCGGCGATGGCGGACTGCTGATAGAACTGCATCCAGGGCGCGATCGTCGTCCCGATCATGGTCACGGCCAAGACAACATAGCCAGACTCGAGCCGAAACCGGGGCGTTACGGCCGCCTGGAGCACGGTCGGCCACTCAGGCCTGGCCAGGAAACACGACGCCACGTATGCCAGGTAGATCGCACTTGCTACTAAGAAAATCCGTTCGACCGACTTGTAGGTGCCCTTGACGATCAGCAGCCACACGCCTACCGCTGCCAGGGGGACCGAGAGATACTTGCTGACCCCAAAGATCTCCAGGCTGGCCGCCACCCCGGCGAACTCGCTGATGGTGTTGGCCAGGTTGGCGAACATGAACACGCCGAGGATGACGGCCGCGGCGCGCACGCCGAGGCTCTCCCGGATGAGCCCGGCCAGGCCCTTGCCCGTTGCCACACCCATGCGGGCGCTCATCTCCTGGACGACGATCAGCGCCAGAACCATGAGCGGCATGATCCACAGCAGGCTGTAACCATAATGGGCGCCGGCGACCGAATAGGTGGTGATTCCGCCGGCATCGTTATCGGCGTTGGCCGTGATGATGCCTGGCCCGATGACGGCCAGCAAGACCAACCACCGAACCCGAAGGGGTCTGATGCGCTGCGATAGGGAAATGGTTCTCTCCTCTAATGGTACAGACGGGGCAGACGCTTCTTCCACGCCGTCGGGATGATCTTGTCCAGGGCGTCGTCGACGGTGACGATCCCCTGCAGCCAGCCGCGGTCATCCACGACGGGCACGGCCAGCAGGTTGTACTTGGCTACCACTTGCGCCACCTTCTCCTGGGGATCGAGGGGGCGGACGGTGACGACCCGGCGCTCCATGAACTCGGCTACCGGCGTTTCAGGCTGGGCTAGGATAAGCTCGCGCAGCGAGAAGACCCCGACCAGACTGTTGTCGTCGTCGGTCACGTACACGTAGAAGATCGTCTCGGCCTCGTGCGCGATCTCGCGCAAGGTGCAGATAGTCTGCTCCGCAGTCATGCTGGCGTGGACGGCGACGAAGTCGGTGGTCATGATGCCACCCGCCGTGTCTTCGCGGTAGGCCAAGAGGCGGCGGACGTTCTCGGCCTCTTCGTGCTCCATCAGCTCCACCAGTTCCTTGCTGCGGTCTTCGGGCAATTGCGCTAGCAGGTCGGCGGCTTCGTCGGGGGCCATCTCCTCGAGGACGTCCGCGACCTTCCCATCGGACATGCTTTGGATCAGGCTGACCTGAAAGTCCGGCTCGACCTCTTCCAGCGTGTCAGCTACCGTCTTGACATCTAGTGATTCCAGCAGCCGGCCGCTCTCGGATCGGCTCAGGTCGCTGAGGATCTCCGCCAGGTCGGCCGCATGCAGTTCGGCGATCTTGTCGCCGGGAACTCGCAGATGCATCACCTCGTCCCCGGGTAGCAGCTCGACAGCGTCCCAGGGAATAACGCCCGGCAGTGGTCCGCGGCCGGCATGACCTGCCACCCGCCGGGCGAGCCGCGCCAGCCCCAGCCGCCGCAGTAGCCCAAGGGTGCCGATGTCCACATTGGCGACGTAGAACCAGCCGTTAACCCGCGCCAGCTCCAGGTCGTTGACGCGCACCACGCGCATGCCGTTGGTGTCGATGATCTGCTTGTCCAGCACGTTCCTGGCCAGGTACAGGTCATGCTCGCCTGGCTGATAAGGGATGATCTCGGCCAAAGCCTTCGTGAGCGGGATCGCCGGGGCGATCAAGACAGCCACGTCGGAAAACGGTACGACGAGTGGCGACCCCGGCCGTTTGACGACGAGCGCAACGATTTTAGGATGGGGAATTCCGCTGTGCACGGAAGCCACAAGGTCGATCAACCGGCCGATGCGCCGGCCGTCTGCCTCGGCTACCGGCCGGCCCAGCAGTTCACTGATGAAAGCCATTGCTCACCACCTGGTATCATGATAACGCCCCGTGTTCTCAAGTGCGAGAAACAGGGTCAAATGGACGCGGCCATTCAGTCCACAAGGCCGGTACATCCAGGAGGCCGCAAAGCGTGAAGGTACGGAGTCGCGTGGTGGGACGCAGTAGGCAGTCGCGCCGGGACGATATCGAGGATGAGGAGATCCATTTGAGCACCTCCGGGCATTATGCTCCCCGGAGGCGAGGATATGGGCGGGGACCTGCCTTCGGGGGGCTAGACTATTCGATTGGCAGGTTGAAGACGGGACACTACCGGTCCCTGCGTACGGCTTGGAGGCCCGTCTTCCGAACTATCTACCACCATACCCCTTTGACAGCATGCGCTCGAATCTGATCGAGCCGTAGCGAATGCA
>CAYGQI010000070.1:0-8190 GCA_964351925.1 uncultured Anaerolineales bacterium
AGCTGGCGCCAGGACGACCAGATGGCTGCGACAGTCACTGTGCGGATCCTCGCTGCTTCCTTTGACCAGGCCAGGGAGCGCATCAAGAAGCTGGCGATAGAGGTGGAAAGCGAGAATGCCTCTGGTCAGGACGTCACCGAGGAGTACGTTGATCTCGAGGCACGTCTCAACAACCTGGAGGTGGCCGAAGAGGAACTACTAGAGTTGCTGGCTTCGGCTCAGGAAACCCACAAGGACGCAGAGAGCATACTGGCTATCTACAACGAGATCACCAACGTAAGGATGCAGATCGAGCAGATCAAGGGTAGGATGCAGTACCTGGAGAACGCCTCTGACCTAGGGACCCTGACCATCACGGTCACGCCGGAGGAGATTGAGGAGCCTGTCGTGGAGCCGGGTTGGGAACCGCTGAAGCAGGCCAGGGACGCGCTCCGCACCCTGGTGAATGCCCTCAAGGGCCTCAGCACTGTTATGATCTGGGTGGTCCTGTTCTTCCTGCCACTGGCGGCCATTCTGTTGCTGCCCCTCATCTTGGTATGGTTGGTCTGGTACCTGAGGAGGCGTCGCAGGAGGCGCGCGAAGGCGGAATAGGTGGAAAAGGGAAGGGGGCGTGGCCTTGGTCACGCCCCCTTTTGCTATACTGCACGACCCTCTACTCGCCTCTCTCGTTCGCTGGGGGGTCTTGCTCCCGCGACAGGTCGGCGTAGGTGCCGAACCAATCGAGAAGCTCATCGGCCCTGCGCTCCCTCTGGCCATGCTTCTCCCTCTCCCGATACGCATCCATTCTGGCGAAGACCTCCTCCTGAACGCGGCGAGGCTGATGCACCCAGGAGAAGGTGAAGACGGCCTCTCTACTGGCAGTCTCGATGACCACGTTTCCGTAGTCGAGCAGATTGGCGATGGGGCCGGGGATCTCGTATCCGATGTCCTGGATCATGGACAAGGTGGCTTCCCTTCGCTCCTCGCGCAGGCCCAAAGGTAGCCTTTCCACGTCGATGATGCGCTCGTCAGTGAGCTGGTAGATGTCGTTCCGCCAATCCTCGTATCTATACCAGATGAGGAACAGGCCCACGGCTGCGCCCAGGAGAGAAACTGCCCAAAAGAGGCCCCGGAGGTGTGGCGGGGGGCTGAGCAGGCCAGCTCGGGCTGCCAAGGACAGCTGGAGCAGGACGAAGAGCAAGATGACCGAGCCAGCCGTCCTGTCGATCAGTCTGAACCAGTGCTTTCGCCAGGTCACGACGCCATCTCGCTCGGTGCGCATGTGCGGTACCAGATAACCACGGAGCGTGCTGAGTGGGCCTCGCAAACTCAGTCGCTTGTCGTTCACGGTCTGCGGAGTCGGTGCCGCCTCTTTGGGCGATAGGTGCTCGCTGTCGGCGGCGACCAGCGACTCCAGCTCGGGGTGCCCCAGCTGCATCTGCAGTCTGTGCCGAATAGAGTCTTTCTGTTCGGCCTTCTCTTCTGTTCTCAGCCGATCCAGTTGCTGGAACAGCTTGTCCCTTATCCATGTGGCATGAGCCACCGTGCTGAAGGTCACTCTGCCCTTGGCTCCGGCAGTCTGGATGCTCAGATCGTCGAAGCCTAGCAAGCGCCCGACGATGCTGGGCATGAGGATAGAGATGTCCTGGATGCTTTCTAGAGGCGCTTCGTCTCGCGATTCTCTAAGGAGGATCGTCTTCTCCATGTGCACCACTCTCTTGCTGGTGACCACGTAGTAGTCGTTCCGCCAGTCGGCCCACAGCCAGAGAGTTAACCCCGCGGCACAGGTTGTGACGACCGCGCACATCAGATAGACCCACATACTGTGCCAGTCGAAGACACGCGCCAGCGCGAGAACCGCCGCCAGGCCTATCAGGGGAAACACGAGCACCCACAGAGAGCGGACGAGGGCATACGGATGCTTGCGGGCTAGGGCCAGAAGTATCTCTCCTTCGCGCTGCCAGGGGAAACGTTTGCTGAATGCCAGTTCTCGTGCCTTCGCCTCGAGGATCAGGGCTTTCTTGACGGAGGTCAGCGCTCCCAAGAGCCTATCGAAGTCCCTCTTGTTTAGGTACAGGAACCTTGTATCCTCCACCGCTAGGACGCTCGTCTCTCGAGGCCGCCCGGTGAGGAGCGACCGCTCACCGAAGAAATCGCCGGGCCCCAGGTGGGTGATGACCTGACTCTCTGCTTTTCCGTCCTTCGTCAGCAAGGCCACGCGGCCCGACTCAATAACGTAGAGGGTGGTGCTCAACTCCCCCTGGTGGTAGATGATGGTTCCCTGTCGGTAGCTGGTCTGCCCTGTCGAGTCGGCTATGCGCTTCAGGTCTTCCAGAGGCAGTCTGCCAAAGAGGGGCACCTCTCTGAGGCGTTGGAGCACATGCAGTGACAGCTTCTCTCGCAGGTGCGGATGATCCGCCAAAAGTGCGTCGAAGTCGGCTTTCTCCAGGTAGAGCAACTCCGTGGGTTCTTCGACATCAACGGTCACATCGCGTCGCTCACCAGAAAGCAGAGAATGTGCGCCAAAGGAGTCGCCAGCCCGGAGGTAGTTCAGGGTCCTCCGGCGACCTTTTTCGTCCCGCATCCACACTTTCAAACGGCCGGATACCACGAGGTAGAAGTTGGTGTCAGGATCACCCTGGCGATAGACTGTGCCCCGGGTGCGGTCTGACCGACGCTTCAGTAGCCCAACAACCGGTTGCAGCTCTTGATCGGCCAGATCCCCGAACAGGTAGGTGCCCTTGAGCAGACGGATACGCTCCTCCATGGCCATCTCCTAGAGGTCCTCGAGCACCCTGCGTGCCATATTCTCGTTCATACCTTCCACTGAGGACAGTTCTTCAAGGCTCGCCTTGCGGATGGCGTCGAGGGACGTGAAACGCTTCAGGAGCGCGCGTCGGCGTCTGGGTCCGATACCGGGTATCTCCTCCAGGATCGAACTCAGGCTCTGGCTGCGGCGCACAGCCTTGTGGTAGACGATGGCGAAGCGATGCGCTTCGTCACGCAGGCGCTGAAGTAAGTGCAGAGCTTCTGAATCACGGGGAAGGACGACGGGCTCCGACTCTGCGGGCGTGAAGATCTCTTCGCGCGCCTTGGCGAGACCGATGATGGGAACACCCTCAAGGCCCTGCTCGGCCAGTACTTCCAGCGCGGCATTGAGTTGACCCTTGCCCCCATCGACGACGATCAGGTCGGGAATCTGCGCCCAGCTGCCTTGCGTTTCTCTCTCTTCTGCGGCGGCTCTTCTAAACCGGCGTCGCAGGACCTGCTGCATCATGGCGTAGTCGTCAGGGCCTTGCGCTGCCCGTATCTTGAAGCGGCGATACTCGCTCTTTGCGGGCGCGCCCGCGGCGAAGACCACCATGCTGCCCGTGGCGGCAACTCCTTGGAGGTTGGAGATATCGTACGCTTCTATGCGGAGCGGGGGTCCGTGGAGACCCAGCTGCGTCTGAAGGTCGTTGAGGCCTGATAGCGCCCTGGTCCTCTCGATCTGCTCCCGGGCCAGAAGGTGGCTGAGGGTCTCCCGTGCGTTTTCCTCCACCATTTCCAGCAGCTTGCGCTTCTGTCCGCGGCGCGGGACTCTCAAGCTGACTTTGCCGCCCCGCCTCTCCGTCAGCCATCTCTCGATGACCTGGTTCTCCTCGATCTCTGCGGGCAGCAGGATTTCTGGAGGAACGTGGGCGGCGTGATCGTAGAACTGCTTGAGAAAGGACGAGAGTATCTCTGGCTCCTCCACATCGCCCCCGCCCTCCATGAGAAAGTACTCGTGGCCAACGAGCTTGCCACTGCGCACGAAGAACACCTGAGTACACACCTCGCCGTCTTCCCGGGCGATGGCGATGGCGTCTTGGTCCACCAGGGAAGCGGAGACCACCCTCTGGCGCTCTATGACTCTCTCCACGGCGTCGATCTGGTCTCTCAGATTGGCAGCTCGCTCGAACTCCATATTCTCTGCCGCCGTCTCCATGCGCTGCCTCAGAGAAGCTAAGACCTCTTCTCCCTTGCCCTCGAGGAACAGACAGACTTGCTGCATCATGTCTCTGTAGTCATCTTTGGAGACGGCCCCGATGCACGGCGCCAGGCAGCGTCCGATGTGGTGGTAGAGGCACGACCGCTCGTCGCTGCCCGTTATCTTCCTCTTGCAGGTCAGATAGGGGAAGATACGCCGCAACAGAGCCAGCGTCTGTCGCATGGCTGCACTTGAGGTGTAGGGACCGAAATATCGTGCGCCGTCGGCCAGCATGCGTCGCACCACATTGACCCGTGGGAAGTCCTCTTGCCAGGTTATCTTGATGTATGGGTACCGCTTGTCGTCCTTGAGACGCACGTTGTAGTGGGGGCGGTGTCTCTTGATGAGGTTGCATTCCAGGATGAGGGCTTCCAGTTCAGAATCGGTGACGAAGAAGTCGAGGTCGGCGGCGTTGTCCACCAGGCGGAGCACCCTGGGCGAATGTGTCGCCGAAGACTGGAAATAGGAACGAAGCCGGTTGCGGAGGTTGACGGCTTTGCCGACGTAGAGGACTTCGTCGGTCTCTCCCTTCATCAGGTAGACGCCTGGCCGCGCAGGTATGGATGCTAGTCTTCCCTTGATGTCGGGGATAGCCATCTGTAAGTGCTCTGTCCGGAACGACGTCCGGGCTGGCCACAACAGCCGCGCTTCTACAAACAATTCTATACAGGCCTAGCCGTAGTGTCAACTCCGTTGCACGTCATTTTGCCGAGAGTGCGGCAGGGTCGTGATCGATGACGATTCGGTGTCGCAGGACGGCGTCTGGCCTCTTCGTAGGGTTCAGGCGCTTGTACGGAGATAGCGGCCGCTTCGAGGCGTGGCCTGTGGCCTGGAAGCTCCGTGGAAAGGTGTGCGCCGCGCTCGCCTTAGCCAGCAGGCAGGTTTCGCTGCACTGCGTTCAACACTGGTTGCGCCAAGCCTTTGCTGCGTGCGATCAGTTGTGGTACAATATCGCGACAGGCGACCAGGCCGGTCAGGGTTCACTCGGGCAGGCTGGCGCCATGATGTCGGCAGGAGACGAGCATGGAGCTGATGAAGTATCTCAGGGTGCTGTTGAGGAAGTGGTGGGTTATTGCGCTTGCCTGTGTGGTCACGGTGACCAGCGCGGTAGTGTTCAGCGAGATCCAACCACCCATCTATCGGTCCTCGGCTGTGCTGCAAGTGATCCCGGCCAGATATGACTACGGTCTCACACTCGCGGCAGAGCAGCTTCTGAGGCAGTTCGCAAACCAGATTCACACCACGTCCACGGCTCAGCAGGTCATAGACGAATTGCAGCTGGACATAACTGTCGACAAGTTGCTGGCCGGTGTAACGGTTGCCTCCATACCGGAGGATTTTCTGATTCAGGTCGACGCCGACCGGCCTGATCCCCAGGAAGCCCGGGATGTGGCCAGCGCATTCGCCCGCGACTTCGTGGCCTTCCACGCGGCAGAGATGCTGGATATAGACCGCCAGGATCGGGTTCAGATACGGATACTTGAGGACGCGAAATACGGCTGGGTGCACTGGCCCAAGACCAAGACACTGGCCCTGGCTGGGGGCGTGTTGGGATTGCTGATAGGGCTATTGCTCGCCTTTGGTCTCGAGTATTTGGAGTCCGATGTGCTCAGATCCACGGAAGACGTCGAGCGGCACGTAGGTGTCGCGGTTTTGGGATCCATCCCTACCATCAGGGGAGGCGATGGTGCAACGGACCGTGAGAAGAGACCGACACGCTTTGCCCTTCCTCGCGTGAGGTAGACCATGTTCACTCTCAAGGATGGTGAGCATGGGAGCCCCCACTCGTGTTTGCCGTGCCCCAGGCCGGGCGATATAATCACCTGCTGCCCACCAACACTGGAGGAGTGATATCATGGTCGCTAACCATCGCTCAGATAGCCTGGTCACCTTGACCAGTCCTCGATCGCCTGTCAGCGAGGCGTATCGCACCTTGCGGACCAATCTCGAGTTCTCCAGCCTGGACGAACCCCTCAGGACCATGGTGGTTACATCTCCGGGACCTGAAGAAGGCAAGTCCACTACTCTCGCCAATCTGGCGGTGACTCTGGCCCATGCTGAGAAGCGGGTCATTCTCGTCGATTGCGATTTGCGGCGCCCGTCGCAGCATGAGATCTTTGGCTTAAGCAATGGAGTCGGGCTGACCACGATGGTAGTGGACGAGGAGGCGATGCGAGACCCGCCCCTGCTCGAGACAGGCGTGGAGGGGTTGCAGCTTCTGCCTAGTGGTCCTCTCCCGCCCAATCCATCGGAACTCGTCGGCTCGCGTCGCATGGCAGAGATCATAAGCGCGCTGTCCGAGCGGGCTGACATCGTTCTCTTCGACGCGCCTCCGGTCATCGCCGTGACTGATGCTGCCGTGCTCGCTTCGCGGGTCGATGGGGTGCTCCTGGTGATCAAGGCTGGAGCAACCAAACGGGACCATGCGAAGAGGGCGAAGGCGCTACTGGACAAGGTAAATGCGCACGTCGTGGGAGCCGTGCTTAACAACGTCAAAATGGATACCAGCTACTACAGCTACTACCGTGAGAAGGGTAGCAGCTAGCAGGGCAGGGCAGTGGGGATATGATGAAGGCACTGATCCTGAGCGGTGGTAAGGGCACTCGTCTTTACCCCATCACCTATACGAGCGCGAAGCAACTGGTCCCCGTGGCCAACAGGCCGGTCCTTTTTCGCGCCATAGATGCCATAGTCGAGGCGGGTATCACGGACATCGGAATCGTCGTTGGGGATACCGCTGCTGAGATCCAAGCAGCAGTCGGTGACGGCTCCGCGTGGGGGGCCAGTGTTACCTACATCGAGCAGGAGGCGCCGCTGGGGTTGGCGCACGCGGTTCTGATCTCTGAGCGCTTCCTGGCGGATGATCCATTTGTGATGTTCTTGGGTGACAACGTTCTAGAGGGAGGGATCGCCGACCTTGTGCGGCAGTTCGCCGAAAGCGACTGGAACTCACAGATCGTCCTCACGCGGGTGAAGGATCCGGAGCACTTCGGCGTGGCTGAACTGAGGAACGGCCAGGTGCTGAGGCTGATCGAGAAGCCCAAGGACCCTGCCAGCAACCTGGCTCTGGTGGGCATCTACATGTTCGACACGCACATCTTCGAAGCGGCCAAGAACATCAAGCCCTCGTGGCGCGGCGAGCTGGAGATCACAGATGCGATCCAGTATCTGGTGGACCACGGCTACAAGGTGTATCCCTACGTTCACGAGGGATGGTGGATCGACACCGGCAAGGCGGAAGACATGTTGGACTGCAACCGCTTGCTGCTGGAGAGCATGGAACCTGTAAGCCTGGGCATCGTGGATGAGAAATCCAGTATCATCGGCCGGGTGGTGATCGAGAAGGATGCCCAGATCGTCAATAGCACCATCCGTGGGCCGGCCATCATCGGCGAGAAGAGCCGTATCGTGGACGCCTACATAGGTCCCTACACGGCCATCTATCACGACGTTCTCGTGCAGAACAGTGAAATAGAGCACTGTATCATCTTGGAGAACTGCAGGATTGTGGATGTTGGCGCGCGCATCGAGGACAGCGTTATCGGGCGAAACGTGGAGATCACTCGCTCGCCACTGAGACCCAAGGCCTACAGGATGACCATAGGGGACAATAGCTACATCGGAATCCTGTAGCGTGTGGCCAGCCAGTTGTCTCGCAATCGTATAGCGCTTGGAAGGGGTTCGCGTGAAGTCACGAAAAGGCGTTTCTGTCACGGAGAGAGAGTCGTCTGGATGAAGGTCACTCTGGTCTTCAGTGGAGGTGGCGTAGACGGCTTCAACAGCGCAGGCAAGGGGATGTCCGGAGGATGGATCGGTCATGGATTGGCCCTATTGTCGGCCTGCGCGAAGGGGGCTGGCTACGAGGTCGATCTGATAGATCGTCGGGCGCTCCGCGACTGGGATCATTTTCGTGAGGAAGTCCGGATGCGATCTCCTGACGTGGCGGGGTTCGGCATGCTCAGCGTGGATTTCAACCCCGCCATGCATGGCATAGAGCTTGTGAAAGAGGTCAATCCCCACACGATTGTGGTTGTCGGAGGGCCTCACGCGACACTCTCGCCCGATGAGGTTTTGGACAACCCTCTCGTGGATCACCTGGTCCTGGGCGAAGGTGAGATCACGTTCGTAGAGATGCTCCGAGGGTTCGAGCGTGGCGAGAGAATCGACCGCCTGATCCAGGGAAAGAGGCCTGACCTGGATCA
>CAYGQI010000071.1:0-7994 GCA_964351925.1 uncultured Anaerolineales bacterium
GTGGGCTCGAAGACTCCGTATTTGTCTCCCACATTGGCGCTGGAGGCAAAGCCGAGGCCGCCTACCAGTTGGGCACACAGGTCGGAAATGATGTCGCCAAACATGTTGGACGTCACCAGCACAGAGTAGTCCTGAGGATTCTTCACCAGCCACATGGCCATGGCATCCACGTTGGTCTCCCAGAGCTCGATGCCTGGATACTCTTTGGCTATGTCGCGAGCCTCACGAACCATCATCCCGCTCGTTTCCCGTAACACGTTGGGCTTCTCCACCAGCGTCACCGACGGGCGCTTGAATCTCTTGGCATGCTCGAACGCCTGGCGCACGATACGACGACATCCCTGCTTGGTGAGGATGCGGCACGAGATGGCGATCTCATCTGCCGGGACCTCGGCGAAACGGCCCATCTTGGGATGGTTCTTGAGCAGCACCTGTCGAACCTCGTCTGGCAGCGGGTAGAACTCCACGCCGGCGTACAGCCCCTGTGTGTTCTCGCGAAACACCACCAAGTCGATGTCGTCGCGGTAGTTGAGGGGGTTGCCCGGATACGCCTTGCAGGGCCTCATGTTGGTGTAGAGGTCCAGCAACTGCCGCATACGGACGATGGGACTGAAATACGCCAATCCCTTTCCCTTGAGCTCAGGCGCCAGTTCCTTCTCTGCCTCCTCCTTCGGCTTGGATGTGATCGCCCCAAACAAGCAACAATCCGTGGTCTTGAGAAGTTCCACTGTACGTTCTGGCAGGGCTTCCCCCTCGGTACACCAGAACTCCCATCCGACGTCACCAGGTATGTACTGCGCGTCCAACTGCAGATCGTCCAACACGATCCGAGCGGCGTCCATCACATCCTTGCCTATGCCGTCACCCGGCAACCAGGCGATCCTGTACTTGGCCACAGCAGTCTTCACCTCCTCTGCTTCAGACATAGTTGGGTTTCGGTCACCCAATGCCCAGCTTAGTGCGCACGTGAGGGATCAGCCCCCCATCCTCCAGAATGCCCATCACGAATTCGGACAGCGGCGGGAATGAGTACTCACCACGAGGAGTCAGCACCTTCCCCGCCGAGAAGTCCACCGTGACCTCCTCGCCCGGCTCCACGCCCTCCACCGCAGCGCACTGGACTATAGGCAGGCCCTGGTTGATCGCGTTCCTGAAATAGATGCGGGCGAAGGACTTGGCGATCAGAACGCCCACGCCGGCATGCTTGAGACAGGACACCGCCTGTTCCCGAGAACTGCCGCACCCGAAGTTCCTGCCAGCTACTACAATGTCTCCTGGCTGAACCCGTTTCGCAAACTCGGGATCCAGGTCCTCCAGCGCGTGACTGGCCATCTCCTCCGGCGGCAGATCGCTGTAGGTGTACTTGCCCGGGTAGATCACGTCGGTGTTAACATCATCGCCGTATTTCCAGACTCGCCCGGTGTGAACCTTGTTCCACATCTCCACTCTTCCCCCGCGAGATCAAAGGAATTCTTTGGGATCGGTTATCTCCCCAGTCAGCGCCGATGCCGCCACCGTCGCCGGACTCGCCAGGTAGATCTCCGAGTCTTTGCAGCCCATACGTCCCTTGAAGTTCCTGTTCGCTGTGGACACGGTCACCTCACCTGGCGCCATCACTCCTTCGTGCGCTCCCAGACAGGGCCCACAACCTGGATTGAGCACCACGGCCCCCGCACTTACCAGATCGGTGACTATGCCTTCCGCCAGCGCGGCCAGCAGCACCTCTCTGCTCGCGGGGAGGATCAGCAGTCTAGTATGCGGTGCCACCTTGCGACCACGCAGTATCCCGGCGGCAACCTCAAAGTCCTCAAGACGGCCATTGGTGCAAGTTCCAATGAACGCCTGGTCCACCCTGGTCCCTGCCACTTGAGTGACCGGCACCACGTTGTCCACGGTGTGCGGCCGGGCCACCTGCGGACTCAGGTCGCCGACATCATACTCCATCACCCGCTCGTAGCTCGCATCAGGATCGGCGCAGACCTCCTCATAGCTGACTGTGGTCCTGCCTTTGAGCCAGGCGCGAGTCTTGTCGTCGGGCTCCACCACGCCAGCCTTGGCGCCCATCTCCGCCGCCATGTTGCACAGCACCATCCTGCTGGCAACACTCATCTCTTCGATCACCGGACCAGCGAACTCCACTGATCGGTAGTCCGCTCCATCGGCTCCGAGATCGCCAATGATGTGCAGGATGATATCCTTGGCGTAGACCCCCCGGGGCACCGGTCCTTTCACCACGATACGGAAGGAATGGGGCACCATCAGCCAGATCTCCCCCGTCGCCATCACGGCAGCCGCCTCCGTCCGGCCGATGCCCGCGGCGAAGGCCCCAAAGGCGCCAGCGGTCGGAGTGTGGGAGTCGCTGCCGACGATCACGTAGCCGGGCAGCGCGTGTCCCTTCTCCGGCAAGACCTGGTGGCAGATTCCCTCGCCCACATCGTAGAAGTTGGTGATGCCCTGCTCGGCGACGAACCGGCGCGTCTGCTGATGGTTCGTGGCGTGCCCCTCAGTCGCAGCGGGCACCACGTGATCCAGGACGATGACGTTGATGCCTGGCCTGGCCACCCGCTCGACCCCGATCTCCCGGAATATCTTGGCGATGGCGGCCGTATTGTCGTGGGTGAGGAGCTTGTCCGGCTGCACGGTCACGATCTGGCCGGGCTCCACCTGCTCCAGTCCGGCTTTGCGAGCGAGCGCCTTCTCTGCAAATGTCAGGCCCATGATCTACTCCTCAGCCGGAAGCTCCTTCCTTAGATAGCTGAACAGGCCTCCCGCGGTCATGATCTCCTTCTCCAGCCCTGAGAGAGGCGCACCGCGCACCTCCGTCCCTTTTGTCAGATTGCGGATCAGGCCAGTGTTGGCGTCCACCTCCAGCTCGTCCCCGGTTTCCACCTCGCTGGTGATGCCCGGGACCTCCAGAATTGGATATCCCAGGTTGACCGCGTTGCGGTAGAAGATGCGGGAGAAGCTCTCGGCGACGATGGCAGCCACGTCGTTGTACTGTAGCGTGATCACAGCATGCTCACGCGAGGAACCGCAGCCAAAGTTCTTGCCGGCCACGAGGATATCCCCAGGCTGTACCTTTTCGGTGAAATCCTCCATGCCCGGAACGTATTCCAGGGCATGTTTGGCCATCTCCTTCGGATCGGTCAAGGGAAGATAGCTGCCATGATAGATCATGTCGGTGTCTATGTCATCTCCGACTACCCAGGCTCGGCCCCTGAACACGAACTCTTTGCTCATCTCTTCCTCTCCATCAGGCTCTGGTGGTTCACTCGGGCAACGAAATCTGGCCCTTGACCGCGGTGGCTGCCGCGACGGCGGGGCTGGCCAGGTATGCCAGACTTCCCTTACCCAGTTTGCCTTTGAAGTTGCGGTTGCCTGTACTTACCAGGACATCTCCCTCCGCCAGCACACCGTGATGGCCGATGGTGCAGAGGGAACATCCTTGGTTGGTGACCATGGCACCGGCCTTGATGAACGTCTCGTACAGCCCCGCTGCCACCGCCTCCATCGCCACCTCGGTCGTGGCCGGGGTGACCACCAGACGCACGCCAGGGGCAACTTTACCCCCCATCCTTTCCAACACCTCGGCGGCCACTTTCAGGTCTTCGAGTCGGCCGTTGGTACAGGACCCGATGAACACCTCATCCACACGAACGCCGGCAACCTCACGCACGGGCTTCACGTTGTCTGGCCTGTCCGGACAGGCGATGAGCGGCTCCAGTCCATCGATGTCAAACTCCCACTCCTCCCAGTAGGAGGCGTCCTTGTCAGGGACCACCGCCTCCACTGTCCTTCCCGCTCGCTCCCCAATCCACGCCAGGATGCCATCATCGGGAGTGATGAACCCGATCTTGCTCTCCATCTCTGTCACCATGCTGGCCAGGGTCAATCGTCCAGCCAGCGACAGGGAGTCAATGGGCTGACCATAGAACTCCAGCGACTTGTAGATGGTCTTGCTCATGTCTATCCTAGAGAGCAAGAATAGGGTCAGGTCCTTGGCGGATGCAGGATAGCTGTACTCCCCCGTGAAGGTGATCTTGATCGTCTCCGGCACTCTGTACCACAGTCGCCCGGTGGCCCAACCGGCCGCCACGTCAGTGGTACCCATGCCGGTCGAGAACGACCCGACGGCGCCCAGCAGGTTCATGTGACTGTCGGTGCCGATGATCACGCTCCCCGGCAGAACCATTCCATGCTCCAGAAGGACGTGTTGCCCAATCCCGGCGTTGACGTCGAAGACGTGAGGGACACCGTGCTTGACGGCGAACTGGCGACACATGCGCTGGTTGTTGGCCACCTGAACCACCTTGGCCGGCGCCTGGTAGTCGAAGGTCATGGCGATCCTCTGCGGGTCCCAGACCGGCTTGTCACCCAGCTGCTCCTCATACTCCAGGACCACGTTCGGCCCGCCGAAATCCCTCACCACCGCCAGGTCCAGCTCTGCCCACACCCGGTCTCCAGCGCGCGCGTCCTCACCTGAATGGTCACTCAAGATCTCCTCAATGATGGTCTTCCCGGACATACGATACCGTCCTCCCGTTGTCCCCGCGATACTCGCTCAGATGCCTGGCCGTGGACCCCAACTCAGTGGTCCGCGAGGCTCCTATTTGAGGGTCTCAAAACTGGTGAAATCGGCATGGTAGAGAATGGTGGCCTCCTTGCTGCGCTTCACCAGATCGCCCTCTTTGGCGTGGGCCGCGATCATGTGCAGCACCTCAGAGGGGAGCCCCTGCTCTGCGGCCAGCACGACGCCACCGAACGGATGGCGCAGGCTAGCACCGAACTCACTCATCACCGTCTTGCCGCCTTCTCTGACGTACTCGAGCAGCTTGCCTACATCGTGCAGCAGCGCCCCCGCAATGAGATAATCGCGGTTGACCGGGTTCCTGTCTCCATACACCTTCTCGAATACGTCGGCCACCGCGACGCAGTTCAGCGTCACCGCGCGGGTGTGTTCCACAAAGCTGACTGGACAGTCGGGGATAAGCAGAGTGAAGGCCATCTGGGGCAAGTCGCTGGCCTTCCACCCACCGCGTCTCATCCCCTCCTCCCAGGTCTTGAGACACTTCGCGCGCAGGTCGGAGTCCCCCATCAAGTCAAACTCAGGGATCAGGTCCAGCAGCTCTTGAGACATGTCCTATTCCACCTGCCTCTCCGCAGGCCCATCGTACTCGTGAGCCGCGGGATCTATGCGACGCATGGGCCGCATACGCGTCTGTTCCTCATACACCTGAGCGACCAAGCCACCACTGCGACTGATGGCGAATATGCCATTACTCATCTCTGGAGGAAACTCCATCTCGCAGAGCATGGTGGCAATGGCCCCATCCACGTTCATAGGGAGATCACGCCCCATTCTCTCCTTGATCGCCGCCCTAACGGCATTAGCCATGTCCACGTATTCCCCAGCAACGCCCAATTCGGCCGCCATAGCAAACAGCCTTGTGCTGCGCGGGTCTTGAGTGTGAACTCGGTGCCCGTAGCCAGGGAACCTCTTGTTGGCGGCTTTGTACTCTTCCACCACCTCAGCGGCCACGGTTTCTGTTTCCTTGCCACCGCTTTGCTTCCGTTCCACCGCATCCAGCAGTACGCGCATGCAGCCCTCAATTGCACCACCGTGGTGTTTGTTGATGGAACTGATGCCCGCAGCCACAGCCGTTGTGAGCGGGGCGCCTCCGGAGGCCACGGTTCGCGCCGCCAGGGCGGACGGCGGAGTGGCCCCGTGGTCGATGCTGGACACCAGCATGGCATCCATCAGCATACCCTGCTCCTTAGACGGCAGTTCGCCTCTCAACAGCAGGAACACTACATCGGCGAAGGGCACACGACCCATCAATTCCTCAACCCGATAACCCTTGTAGGCGATCTTGTTGGGCTCAATCTTCGTTATGCTGGTCTTCCACGTCTCCTCAGACATCCCACTATCCTCCTAATGATAGTTATGCCGCAGACTCAACCGTCAGCCCTCGACAGCACTGGCACCTAGTGCCACACGTGAGGGGGCATGCGGCCTCCTCTTTGCTCGGACCTGCCCCCGCAGCTACACGCCAAGATCGGCCAGCACACCTTTTGTGGCCTTCGGTATGTCGCCGAAGGAATCCACCACTATGGCTCCGACCTCGCGCAGCCGCTCAACCTTGCCTTCGTGAGTGCCGCGGCCGCCCTCGATAATGGCGCCGGCGTGAGAGAAGCGTGTCCCTTCCTTGGCTGCCTTGCCCCCGATGAAAGCCACCAGCGGCTTGGTAAACTCCCCGGCCTCTATCAAGTCGGCCACCTGTTCCTCTTGTGATGTCCCGATCTCCCCAAACATCACCACCGCCTTGGTGTCGGGATCGGCCTCGAAGAGCTTCACCACCTCTGGATGCGGAAGGCCAACCACAGCATCTCCACCCACGTGCACCAACGTCGTGGCGCCTATGCCCTCCTGCGCCAGATAGTAGGCCATGGCCGAGGTGATGCCGCCGCTCCGGGAGGTGACGCCGACCGGGCCGGGAAAGAACCAGGCGCGAGCCGATGCAGCGCGCCCTCCGATCATCCCCAGCACGCCCTTGTTGGGGCTCAGCACCCCCAAGGTATTGGGCCCTACGAACTTGGCTCCCGACTCCTTGGCAGCTTTGGCTATGACCAAGACATCGTAGATGGGCACGCGGTCGGGGATGATCACCAGAAGCTTGATGCCGGCGTCGATGGCCTCCAGCGCGGCATTCTTCGCCAGTGGGGCGGGTATGAACAGCACACTGACGTCTATGGGCCCTGCTTCCTCCCAGGCCTCCAGCACTGTGTCGTAGACTGGGATGCCTTCCACCTCCTCCCCGCCACGACCTGGCGTACATCCGGCCACCACCTTGGTGCCATACTCCGTCATCAGAAGCGTCCTGGCAATCCCCTCACGTCCGGTGATGCCTTGCACGAGAACTCGTTTGGATTCGTCGATAAGAATGGACATGGCATTCGACCCTTTCTGCTTGTTGACAGGTTATCGAGAAACAAGTAGGGGCTTCCTGTCTACCGCTTGAGCAAGCCCTTGCGATACTCCTCCAGCCCAGGCGTAGGCAGCTCCACGTGCCCGCCTCCAGCCCCCGCGAAGTAACACTCCACTTCACAGGCCAGGCACTCGACGCATCGTCCGCCCTTGGCGTCCTCGCGACTTATGTTGAGCACAGGACGTCCATTCTCCAGCTTGAGGATCTTTCGCACGCAGGTTTCTACACAAACCTTGCTTTCGCAGGTGTCGCAGACCGCATGGTCGTAGGTCACCGTTCCAGTCGGGCTTCCAAACGTGTAGGGCTCTTTGGGCTCGGGCCGAGGAGGCGCTGGAGGAAGGTCCTTGACCTTTCCCTCCTTGATGAGAGCATCGAGCCGCTCCGCGCAGAAGTCCGCTGTATCGTCTTTGCCGTAGGCCTCCAAGGGCGCTGGGATCTCGGGAGCGGCGCGCTGAAGGATCTCGATAGCCTTCTCCTCCATGTTGCCACCCAGCCTGATGACCGCCGGCACCGACAGACGATCCTCCATAAAGGCCTTCACGAAGCCCCTCGCCGAATGAAACTGCTCCTGGCTGGCGACACCGGAGCCCGAGGCGAAGTAGCCGTCTATGCCTGGCATAGACATCACGATTCTTGCCGCGCGGTAGACCTTCGAAGCCGGCGGGTTCCCGCTGGTGTCCACATAAGTAGCCAGCTTGTAGTTCCTGCTCAGCAGCGCATCCATGGACATCATGGAGCCGCCACCGCCAGCACCGTGGAAGCCGATGTATCCGTCGCCCTTCTGGAAATCGTCGGCCATCTGGATAAAGTAGAAGGTCCCCCGGTAGTCGTTCGCTTCCACCTGAAAGGCGATCTTCTCCAGCGCGGTGGGTGGTCTGTCGAACTCGCGCGCTATCTCGATCCCCAATTCCGGATGACGGAAGGCCGCGTAGTCGTCCACGGTGATACGGCAGTCAGCAGCGTAGAGCTTGCCATCTGCCGTCAGCACCAGCGGATTGATCTCTGCCG
>CAYGQI010000072.1:0-2334 GCA_964351925.1 uncultured Anaerolineales bacterium
CTCACGACATCTTTGAGATACCCCCAGCGGATATCCTCAGTACCCATGTCGTAGCTACGGTGTTCGATGGCAGGATCGTTCACGGCTTCGAGGATCTGTGAGCGGTGACAAGCGCATGGGACGACCTGCGCCTGTACAGCGTGCTGTTCATGGGCGTGGTGGCTGTGTCTTTCGGGGCCATCTTCGTCCGTCTGGCCGAGGCTCCCTCATTCGTCATCGCCACCTACCGGCTGCTGATCGCTTCGCTGATTGTGGCACCGGTGGGTTTGTTTCGACGGCATGCAGAACTGAGAGCGCTGAGCAGAGGCGACTTGTCGTGGGCTGTCGTTTCCGGGGTGCTGCTAACCCTGCACTTCGTGTTCTGGATAGCCTCCTTGGAGTACACGACCGTGGCCAGCTCGGTCTTCTTCGTATCTACGAGTCCCATCTTCGTCGGTGTCGCTTCCCACTTCCTTACGCGGGACAAGCTTTCCCTGGCGATGTCCACAGGCATTGCACTGGCTCTGTTGGGAGGGATGGTGATAGGCTTGAACGACCTCGCCCTTGGGCGCGAAGCGCTGCGGGGAGATCTTCTGGCAATCGCCGGGGCCGTGATGGTGGGAGGCTACTTCATGGCGGGTCGACGACTCAGGCCCAAGATGTCACTGCTGGCCTACGTGACTGTTGTATACTCCATAGCTGCGCTGGGGGCACTCACGCTGACGGCGCTGACGAAGCACAGACTAGCTGGGTATTCGGCGCAAACCTGGGCCATGTTCTTCCTGCTGGCGGTGGGGCCGCAGATCATCGGGCACTCTTCTCTCAACTGGGCTCTGCGCCTTCTTCCGGCTGTTGCTGTCGGTGTTGTTACCCTCGGGGAGCCAGTGGGCTCCACAGTGCTGGCCTACTTCCTGCTCAGAGAGCCCCCCAGTCCACTCACGGTAATAGGGGGTGGCTTGATCCTTGCCGGGATATACCTCTCTTTGCAGAAGCGGCCACTCCAGCAAAGGGTAGAGGTCAAAGGTCTACGGTAATCGAGGTGTCTAGTGGCCAATAGGAATTCCATGAAACACGTGCTCTTCGATCTTGACGAGACCATGTATCCGACGGAGACCGGGATCATGGATCTCATCAGCGAGCGGATCAACGAGTACATGTCCGTGCGGCTGGGCATCGAGCCACACGAGGTCGCATCGCTGCGGAGTCGGTACTACGAGCGCTACGGCACCACCGGTCGTGGCCTGTATCTTCACCACGACGTGGACCTCGGAGACTACTTCGAATTCGTGCACGACCTGCCGGTCGAAGAGATCTTGCAGCCTGACGCTCGACTGGATGAAATGCTCGACTCGCTGGAGGTTGAGAAGACCATCTTCACCAACGCCACCGCAGCACACGCTAAGCGTGTGCTGCGAGCCTTGCAGGTGGAGAGGCACTTCGGGTGCATTATCGGCATTGTGGAGTTGGAGTACGTTCCCAAGCCGGACGTCAGGGCCTACCACAGAGCCCTCGAACTACTCGGTGCACGCCCCGAGGAGTGCCTGTTGGTCGACGACCGGGTGCGCAACCTGAGCCCTGGACACGACCTCGGGATGACCACGGTCCTGGTGGGAGGCGGAGACGCCACAGACGGGGCCGACTATGTGATTGCCGACATCACTGAGTTTGGCGCGTTGATGGAGGAGATCTGAACTCGTTGACACCCTATGGTCCAGGGATCTGGGTGAGGCGAGCGCTGCGTCCGAGAAGTCGCACCCCGAAGACCATTGGCGGGTGGAGATCTGTCTCGGTGGCTAGTTGTTGAATCCCTGGAGCCATGACGGCTCGATGGTCGAAGAGAGTTGTCATAAGCAGGAGGCTGTCTATGTGGGATGAACTGTTGACGCCCATGGAGAAGGGGGCCGAGGCCATGCATGTGTGGGCAGTGGCGGAGGCCAACGAGGGGGGAATCGCACCCATCAGCTATGAGTTGCTGGGTGCAGCGAGAGACCTGGCCGACCTGCTGGCGGTACGGGCGGAGGCGGTGCTCTTGGGGAACGACCTCGACGGCCTGGCGGACGAGCTGGTGTGGCGAGGAGCCGAGTCGGTATACGTTCTTGATGATCCTCGCCTGGGCGAATACCAAACGGATCTGTACACACAGGTATTGACGCATCTCATCCGCGAGAGGAATCCTGAGGTCGTGCTTCTTGGCGCCACCGACCTGGGCAATGACCTGGCGCCACGGCTGGCTCAGGAGTTGGATACTGGCTTGTTGCCGCACTGCACCAAGCTGGAGGTGGATCAGATCGAGCGAGCCTTGCTGGGTACGCGCCCTGCCTACGATGGCGAACTGATGATCACCACCGTATGTCC
>CAYGQI010000072.1:2434-7877 GCA_964351925.1 uncultured Anaerolineales bacterium
GGCGCGGGAGGCACGGCCGTGGCTCCTGACCTCTATGTGGCTTGCGGCATCTCCGGCGCGCTCCAACACTACCTGGGCATCAAGGACGCCCGGTTCATCGTGGCCATTAACAAGGACCCGGAGGCCCCCATCTTCAAGTTCGCCGATGTGGGAATCATCGGAGATGTCCAGGAGATCGTTCCCGCGTTGATAGAGGAACTGAGGGCCAGGAGAACTTGACAGCCACAGACTCGTTGGCTGCCGTCAGGGTCCTTCGGGGCAGCTACTACAAAATCGGCCTCCAGTTGGGAGCCTCGATGACGAGTCTCCAGATACCGGAGCCCGACGAGGAGGCACTCACCTTCGCTCTCGGCTGTGAGGCTCTCACTGCGGAGATCTACCCTCCGGTCTTGGAGAAGGTGGAAGGTATGATCGAGGGAGGTAGGCTTCCCAGGGGAGCTTTGAAGGCTTCGTTCTATGCAGACCACTTCTCAGCTTCGATGGGTTGCACCAACTTGGCCGTGCTTCCGCCACGCACGGCAGATGGCACGATCATCGTGGGCGTCAACTACGACTGGTACTACTACTCCCAGGAGTGGCGTGAGGTACGCGAGATGAGGCCACAGGGTGCGCTTCCCAGCTTGGGGGTAACGCACCACTGGGCCGGAAGCCCCGATGGAATCAACGAGGCCGGGATGGGGGTGTTCCTCTCTGTGTTGCCGCGAGACAAGGCCATCGGACCCGGCCTGGCATGGCATTTGGTCACAGATATCCTGCTGGACACGTGCCACGATGCCGCGGAAGCGTGCCAGTTCGTGACCTCGGTGCCTCATCTGAGTGCTTTCAACTACTTGATCACCGATGCCAGTGGTCGGGCTGTGGTGGCTGAGGCCTTGCCCGGTGGAGTGACTCTTCGGGAGCCGGAAGATGGGTTCATCCTGGCCACCAACCATCTACCAGGAAGAGAGGTGCCGGAGCAGGAGCTGTCCACGGATGATAGGCGGAGACTGAAACGCTCACTGGAGCGATACGCGAGGGCGAGCGAGCTACTCAACAGCCTGGAACGACCGGTTGACGACGCCGTCATCGGGAGCTTGCTCAGCGATCATGAGGCACCCATCTGCAGGGGGAACCACGATCCGGTGGAAAGAGATGCTAGTTTCGACAACGTGTTCGGGACTATTTGGTCCTTGATATCGCGTCCAGCGGATCGGACGCTGCAAGTGGCGTGGGGTCACCCCTGTCGCTCGGCGTACCGCCGGTACGCGCTCGGCCAGGGAGAGGTGGTGTAGTGCGAGACTTGGCTGGCATGAAGATCCTGATCACCTCCGGTCCCACCAGAGGGCCCATTGACGCTGTTCGCTATATTGCCAACAAGTCCACCGGCCGTCTGGGGATGTTGATGGCCAGCGAGGCACTGTCCCGAGGTGCCGACGTGACCTTTGTCTACGGCAAGGATAGCCTAGTTCCGGATGCTGAGGTTGTGGGAGAGGAAGCCCTTTCCCGCCTGAAGTTGCGGGAGATAGAGACCATGGATGAACTCCAGGCAGTGATGAAGCAGGAACTCCAGGGCAACCCCTTCGACGCAGTGTTGCATTCCATGGCCGTTTTGGACTACGTACCGGAGAAGTACGTGGAGGAGAAGACTCCGTCCGGACAGAAGGAGTGGTGGATCAAGCTGGTGCGGACGCCGAAGGTGATCAAGATCATCAAGGAATTGCAGCCTTCCAGCCTGCTGATCAGCTTCAAGCTGGAGGTAGGCAAGTCCCGGGAGGAACTCGTGGATGCGGCCTACCGCTCACTGGTAGCGAATGGAGCGGATCTGGTGCTGGCCAACGATCTTCGGGAGATCGAGCAAGGACGCCACGTAGGATACCTCGTCAACAGAGCTGGGGAGGTGGAAGCGGTGGCTGAGGGGAAGGAAGAGATAGCGCAGTTATTGCTGGATGTCGTAGCCAAGCGGGCCAAAGCGCACGCAGGCTAGCGGCGGTCGGACAGGAGGTGGTGGATGTCTCTAGAGGGCAAGACCATAGTATTAGGGGTTACCGGCAGTATTGCCGCCTACAAGGCGCCCACGCTGGCCAGGAGGCTTCAGAGCAAGGGTGCGGTGATCATCGTGGTGATGACCGAAGCGGGTGCCAAGCTCGTGGATCCCCTGACTTTCCGGAGTCTTACGGGCAAGCCGGTCCTGGTGAATATGTTCCCGCCCTCCACTGATTGGCAGATAGAGCACATCGCATTGGCCGATATGGCGGACCTCTTCCTCATCGCCCCGGCAACGGCCAATACCATCGGGAAGATCGCTGGGGGCATCGCGGACAACCTGCTGACCTGCGCGGTCATGGCTACCAAGGCGCCTGTGCTCATTGCCCCTGCGATGAACGTGAACATGTACGAGAACTCTATAGTCCAGGCGAACATCGAGAAGCTCGAGCAACTCGGCTACAGTTTCGTGGGCCCTAAGGTGGGAACATTGGCCACAGGCATCACGGGCAAAGGGCCTCTCGCCGCAGTCGACGAGATCGTCAGCAGAGTAGAGGAGTTGCTGGGCGCCAGTGGGTGAGACGGCAATCGATCTTGCTCGACGGGGCCGCTAGTGCCACCCCGGTATCGTCATTCCTCAGTGTCGTGTTCTTCCCACAGCTGCCGAAGCCATCCAGGTACGGACGCCTCTGGCTTGAGGTCACCGCGGATGAGGTAGGGCTTGATATCCAGCACCGGGGTCCCATCGAAGGCGTCAAGTCCCCGCACAGTCAACTCATTTCCCTGTACGTGGAGCAACTCCACAGTTGTGACCCCCAGTGGATTCGGCCGCAGCGGTGTCCGGGAGGCGAAGAGGCCAACGAGAGGCATGTCCTCCCTCGCCTCGGGGTGAACCTGCAGAGGAACCTCGGTTTCACTGGGTCTATCCAGCCAGAAGATGACCACGAGGTGGGAGAACTCCTCCAGACCCTGAAGTCCTTCCGCCCATTGGCTGTCGAGCACGATGCGCGACTCCAGCTCTTCCCAGATGGCTTGCTCGCCCTTCTGGACCCCGTTTTCCACGTGACCGATCGGTCTCAGGGTCAGTACCCTGTCCGGTTGCTGTTTCACCACGATATCTCCCAGGGTGTCCGAATTCGAGCACTCGGCAATGCACACGGTGTGCTATGGGGCATCCGAGTGTAGTATAGCAGCTATCACCGCGAGGGCAAAGAACGGCCGCTCCGTTCTCGCGGGCCGGCCGTCGCCGTGCGCTGGAGGCCTGGATTGCGGAGCTGGGCAGCCGGTGCTAGGATTCTAGAGCGGTGTTGAAGGCCGCTGGGGCGAGAGGCCGGTATGGCTAGGGTCGAGGTGCAGAGGTCGGCCGGGGCAGTGATCTACCAGGAACGAGAGGGAGAGATGTGGGTTACCCTCATTGCTACCAAGGGCGGCAGGGTGTGGGGATTGCCCAAAGGCCTGATAGAAGAGGGGGAGGAGCCGCTGCAAGCCGCCACAAGAGAGGTTCGAGAGGAATCAGGACTGGAGGGGGAAAGCGTGGCCGACCTCGGCCACGTCGAGTACTGGTACCGCGACGCCAACAGCAAGGTACTCTACCACAAGTTCGTGCACTACTTTCTGCTAAGATATGTGAGCGGTGATGTCGCCGACCACGGATGGGAGGTCGATGAGGCCCGCTGGTTCTCCTTCGACAACGCCCTCGACGCAATATCCTACGAAAACGAAAGACGGGTGCTCGTCAGCGGTAGAGAGCGCTGGAGCAGCCTTCCGCGTGAGACCGCCTGACTCCTGCTGGCACTCCTCGGCCGGCAAACCCGCTGCCCTCCAGCGGGTTGGGCTGTGCACTGCCGCCAGCGCAGAAGCGCCCCTCAGCCTGGACTCGACGGCCCGCGGATGAGCAAAGCCCAGTCGCGTTCCAGGCTGGTAGCCATCCTCGCGGCCCTGCTGGTGGTGACCCTGTGGTCATCTTCTTGGATGCCGATCAAGCTTGTGCTCCAAGAGATACCACCTTTGACCTTCGCGGGGCTGAGGTACTTCATCGCTTTTCTAACCCTGGCCCCATTCGCTGCTGCCGCCTCCAATCGCCGCATTCTGCGAACCATCAGCCGGAATACATGGCTTATGCTCGGCGCTTTGGGTCTTCTCTTGTACTCTATCGGCGTGGGTGGGCAATTCGTGGCCTTGTCCCATCTATCCACCGTCACGACGCGCCTGCTGTTCGCCTTCGATACGATCGTTGTGGCCCTGCTCAGCGGGATGCTGCTCCGTGAACGGCCGGCATGGGTACAGTGGCTCGGCATAGTCATGGCGCTCGCCGGGATCTACGTCTACTTCTATCCCGTGGATGTGGGCAGGTCAGAGACCATCGGCATCTGCGCTTCTCTGCTAGGAATGATGGGGTTCGCCGTCGCTGCGATCGTGGGGCGCAATGTCGGTCGGTCCCGAACGCTATCACCGCTGCTGGTGACCGCAGTGAGTATGGGTGTTGGCAGCGTGGTGCTTATCTCTTGTGGCCTGATACTCGAAGGGGTCCCCGCGGTCAGCCCCAGGAATTGGATGATTATCCTCTGGCTCAGCGTGGTGAACACCGCCCTGGCCTTTGTAGTCTGGAACTACACCTTGCGGACTCTGACGGCGGTGGAATCCAACATCATCACCAATGTCATGGTGCCGGAGATCGCAGTGCTGGGATGGTGGTTTCTAGGGGAGCGGCTGTCGTTGCTGGATGTGGTTGGTCTGAGCCTGGTGATATTGGGAACCGTCCTCGTGCAGCTTGGAGGAGCCAGATTGGTCAGTCGCGAGGCAAGGGGGCCCGGCTAGTCGTTTGCTCCCGTCTCTGAGAGCAGCCTGGAGGCCTGCCCTAGTTCCCGGCTGACGGCGCCATCCTCTGTTCATATCGTCCCGGCAGGATAAGGTTGGTGGCAGACAGCCAGTCCTCGCAGCAGCCGCTGGAGTGCCACAGGTGGGAGCAGACGACGAGGGAACTTGCATCCGCAGGCGCGGCGTTTTTCTGCATGTCTCCCGTGACAAGTGCCAGCCAAGAGGCTCGCCCTGAGCGATGGCGAGATTCGGCCCCTGCTTTACCGAGGATGTGGTGGGGGCGGCTCTGATCTAGCAAGCTGTGGCGCCAGCGCGGACCTGGGTGGCTGGGTCCGGCGGAGCTCGACCGGGTCGCGGCTATCCAAAGACGGACCGCGCGCCTCACGACACGCGGTCCGCCCTCAGATGCTGTAGAGTTGATGCTGGTGTTGTGCACCAGTGTAGCACCGCCATACGCCGTGTCGATTACTCGAGCCCTGGCTTTGCTACTGGATCACGGGAGGGCGCAGTTGCGAGTGCGGCACCACGCGCCCGCGCGACTGAACCGCGGACTGCGGCACCCTCCGCATGACCTTTTCTAGTGGCGCTTCTGCCAGCGATCTCGCTTGAGTCTCTTCCGATACTTGTGCCGCGCAATCTTCTTGCGGCGTTTCTTCACTACTGA
>CAYGQI010000073.1:0-7771 GCA_964351925.1 uncultured Anaerolineales bacterium
TTCAGTGCCCTCGGCTGGCCCAGACCCCGGCCTGAATACCCGGACCCCAGCCGGCTTCCCCCCAGACGTGGTCACCACGGCAGGCTCTGCTGCGTGGTCAGGTTGCCAACCGGGGGCAGCCATGGTACGCTGTCGCAGCGATACCTCATCATCGAACTGTAGGGGTTGTGGACACCAGCGCCGATTTAGACCGCTAGAGAGCTTCCCCTTCCACGCACGGTTACGCAGGGGCGGTCAAGAGAGGAAGGGAGAGATGATCGACAAGAAACCCTTTGGCCGCACTGGTCACCTGAGTACCCGCACGCTCTTCGGAGCATGGGCACTTCAGGCAGCGACTCGTGCCGAAGCGGACCAGACGCTGCAGGTGCTACTGGAGCACGGGGTCAATCATATCGACACGGCCGCCAGCTACGGCAATGCTGAATCGCTGATCGGGCCCTGGATGGATCGCCGCAGACAGGACTTCTTCCTGGCTACCAAGACAGACGAGCGCACACGCGAGAAAGCCTGGGACCAACTGCACCTCTCGCTAGAGAGGCTGCGCACCGACAGAGTGGATCTATGGCAACTGCACCACCTGGTCGATCCAGAGGAATGGGAGATGGCAATGGGACCGGGCGGCGCTCTCGAGGCAGCCGTCGAAGCCCGAGAACGTGGTCTGGTGAGGTTTATTGGAGTCACCGGTCACGGCACGACTGCTGCGGCCATGCACAGACGTAGCCTGGAGCGCTTTGACTTCGACTCTGTGTTGCTGCCCTACAACTACCTGATGACGAAGGACCCACAGTACAACGCGGACTTCGAGTCTTTGATGGTTCTCTGTCAGGATCGAAACGTCGCGGTGCAGACCATCAAGTCCATCGCGCGGGGCGCCGCCGGCGAGACAAGACTTGCGGCGCTGATGGGCGCAGGCAACTCATCAGCGCAACAGCTCGAGCCCATCCCGAACACGTGGTATCCGCCTCTGACTGCTCAGGAGGACATCGACCAAGCTGTGCACTGGGTGCTGGGCCATCAGGCCGCTTTCTTGAACGCTGCAGGTGACATTCGCCTGCTGCCCAGAGTGCTGGATGCAGCAAGCCGCTTCCACACACCACCTCGTGACGAGGCGATGAAGGAGCAGGTGGCAAGGCTGCAAATGATTCCGGTCTTCCCCGAAAGCTCGGTTGGCTGACCTGGCCACCCGTGGTCCGGCGTCAGCATCCGCACGTCGCGGAGGTATTCGATCAGGAATCAATCCGTGGTCTCGGTGACGCTGGACCCTTTCCACAATTCTCCGCACGGATGTTGGCCCCCCGGGGGCTTCCCTTCAGCCTGGCGGGTGTACTGCAAAGGCGTGCTGACCGGGTGTCAGGCCGTCACAGCCGGCTTGCCCGCTCGCCATGCCAGCCCTGACCATGGCAGGTATGCGCTGAGCTGGACGCTCTCCTGACTTCAGCACAAAACCTGTGTCAGTAGACTCCCCGTAGCTGTCCGGATCAACCCCCGCTCCGTTCGCGTCTTCTGGCCTACCAGGGTCAGTTGCCCCGTCTTCTACCGTAAGTCTGGCAAATGAATGCTTCCAATTGCCGCTGGATGCGGTTCAGAGAGATCCGACGGTCGTTTGAGGTGCACGACCTGGCGGCGCCACTCCCGAATCGGCAGCTCAAGTCCCCACATAGTCGCGCCGTCGGCAGCCCACCACGCCTCGCGATTGGCTGCTCTATGCCGCCCACGCCTCCGCCAAAGGACGGACTCCTTTGCTTCTCCACCAAGTTGTGATAACATTGCTCGGCCATGTGGCCAAACGCAAGCGCCGCCGGAGACTCGATGTAGGGGCCATCCGCCCCCAGTTCGGACCGTCCCGTCTAGGATCCCGCCGATCAGGATCCCTAGCGCTGGGAGGGGTCCGAAGCAACAGGGAGATCAGGGATAGCTCATGGGGCCAACCATAGTGCAACTGGGCCGGCTCACCATCTCGTCCTACGCGGCCTTTGTGGGCCTGGGGATCGTCCTTGGCCTTGCGGTGGCCTACCTGGAAAGCAGGTGGAGAGGGGCCGATTCTCTCGCCACCTTAGACGCTGCCCTCTGGTCACTGGTGTGCGGTGTCGTGGGAGGCCGCGTGGTCTACGTAGCCATCTACTGGCCCTACTTCTCCTCCCACCCCAGACAGATCCTCTCGTTCTCGCAGGGAGGGCTGGCCTTCCAGGGGGCGTTCGTGGCAGGCCTGTTGGGGCTGCTGGTTTACAGTCTGTGGAACCGCAAGGCCTTTCGAGAGCTGGCAGATACCCTGGCCCTCGGACTGGCTCTAGGGCAGGCCGTGGGGTGGATAGGTTGCCTGGTCGCGGGCTGCGGGTACGGCCTGGCCACAAGGGGGTTCCTGGCCTACGATCTGAGGGACATCTACGGCATCTTGGCCTATCGCTATCCGACGCAGGCCATGATCAGCGTGCTCAACCTAGGCATCTTCTTAGTGCTATTGATCCTGGCTCGAACAGGCGCCCATCGGCGCCTGGCGCCGGGCACATTGGCCGCCCTCTATCTGGCCCTCAACTCAGCGGGCCTGTTCTTTCTGGAGTTCCTCCGCGCCGACGAGACGCTGTACCTGGGAACGTTGCGCTGGAGCCAGGTGGTGGAGGTTGTGGAGTTCATAGCGGCCCTCCTGGCCTTGATGTTCCTGCGGACAAGGTACAAGAGGGCCGCCGCTTCGCAGCTTATGGTCTCCAGCCCGTAGAGGGCGCGATCCAGCCTATCGAATCTCGACCACGGCGCCAGCCTCTTCCAGCTTCACCTTGGCCTGGTCCGCCTCTTCCTTGTTCACGCCATGCTTCACCGGGCTGGGCACGCCTTCCACCAACTCCTTTGACTCTCTAAGTCCCAGGTCGGTTAGCTCTCGCACGGCCTTGATGACCTGAATCTTCTGAGCCCCAAAGTCCTTGAGGATGACGTCGAACTCGGTCTTCTCCTCTTCCACGACGGCCGCTGCCGCGGCCCCAGCCGCGCCTGGAACCGCCCCCACGGCAAACATAGGCGCTGCCGCGGAAACGCCGAACTTCTGTTCCAGCGCTTTCACTAGCTCCGACAACTCCAGAACGGTCATCGAACCCAGAGCATCGATAATCTCATCTATGGACATCTTGGCTTCTTTCTTTTCTGTCTTCTTCTTTGTCGTCTTCTTGGTCGCTTTCTTGTCTTCCTTTTCCTCTTCCGCCATGACTGACTCCTTTCCCGTCGTGACGAATCAGATTCGCTCCCCCTATGCCTCAGCTTCGCCCAGTTGCCCCACACGGGCCTGCAACACGTACACCAGGCCCCGCAATGGAGCGCTCAGCACATTGACCAACCCAAAGAGCGGCCCAGATACCCTGGCCACGACTTGTGCGATGAGCGCTTCACCAGAAGGCAACGACGCCAGGTCTGAGATCTGTGCCGCGTCCAGAACCACGTCGCCCAGCAGCCCGCCCCTTATCGACAGTGTCTTGCTCCCGCTGCTGAAGTCTACCAGGACCTTGGCGGGCCCAGGCATGTCCTCGTAGCAGAACCCAATAGCTGTCGGCCCATCGAAGAGAGCTTCGTCCCACGGCATGCCTGCCGCCTCCATGGCCCGCTTCACCAGGCTGTTCTTGACCACGTGGAATCCGGTCTCCTCGTCGCGCAGCTTGTTCCGCAACTGAGTCAACTCGGCAGTGGTCAGACCCCTGTAGTCCGTCATGATCAGCCCACTGCTGCGCGACAGCTTCTCAGCGAGATCCTTAACTATCTGTTCCTTCTTCTCCCGAGATATGGCCATCGGTTCTCACCTCCTAGGCAGGTGACCCGGGTTCGGAAGCGGGGCCATCCCACTTCACGCAGGTCACACCGCCTTCATTCAGAATAGTCTGGGCAAGGGCGTCCGGATAGTCGGCCATGAAGTGCACCTCCCCGATGCCGGCATTGACGATCATGCGGGCACAGAGGGAGCACGGTTTGTAGCTGCAATACAAGGTACTACCCACCAACCTTATCCCCTCGCGGGCAGCCTGCACGATGGCGTTCTGCTCCGCATGCAAACCAAAGCAGTACTCCTGTCGGGTGCCGGATGCAACGCCGTCCCTCGCCCTGATGCATCCACCTCTCTCGGCGCAGTGTCGCATCCCCCTGGGCGGGCCGTTGTATCCCGTGGACAAGATCTGCCTGTCCTCATTCACGATCACGGCGCCTATCCTGTGTCTCAAGCAGACGGACCGCGACGCCACAACCTGGGCAATAGCCATGAAATACTCGTCCCAGCTCGGTCTCATTTCTTCGTATCCCTGGCCCCGAACCGGAGGCTACTGCGATTCGCCACGGTCGCGCCACAGCCTGCGCTCCGCCCACTCCCAGCTGTGCTCCCAGAGATGCAGCCCTTTGCTCAGGGCGATGATGTCTCCGTCCTCGACCTCCAAAGCCAGGGCCAATTCCTCTTTCAGAAGCTGCGTGGCCGCCATGTTCACCGGAAAACCGCCCCACAGGTCCCACGACCGGTAGTACACCACGAAGTGCAGCCTTCCGTCCTGAACTCGAGTGTCTATGAGTCTGAGACAGGGCGGATGCTCCAGGAGAATGCTGGACGCGTCGCCTATGGTGATGCACCCCTGGTTGGTCTCCGGCCCCTGCCGGTACTTCTCCAGCAGTGGAAGCAACTGTGCATGCACATAGCTGCCGTAGGTGTACTCCTCGTGGGGTTGCTTCTCGGCCCCCACAAAATAGGTGTGATAGTACTCCTCGACGTATTCCATGGCTGTAGGCGGCGGTACTCCCACCCCCGGTGGCATCTGAGGCACGAGGGGTCGCTGTCCAGGATTGGTGACCTTGAGGGCAATGAAGTCCAGTTCCTTGCGCCGCTTGCCCACGAAACTCCCCTGGGTGACAACGTATTCACGCCCCTCATCCAGCACCTTGCCCAGCAAGGTGAACCAAGCATCGGCCAAGTCAAAGGACTCTACAAAGGTTATCTCCACCTCTTCCCCCGGCCGGTGCCCGTGTCCGCACACGCAGCACACACAAAAAAGCGACCTTAATGCCCACGCACGAAGGTCACCAAGCATCTCACGACGAGACTGCAACCCATCGACCACTGCCTGGGCAGGAGATTAAGCACCGAGCGCACCTGCCGTCTCTGGCTGTACCAAAGCCACTATATTATATGGTAGACTGCCACTTCACCGCCACTTACGCCACCCTGAGCATCAGGGCCTCACCGATGTCAACCTTCACTCCAGGCCCCATGGTCGACGTCAGGACGATCCTCTTGATGAACTGACCTTTGGCTCCCGCTGGCCGCGAACTCGCCACTGCATCCACCAGAGAGGCGAAGTTCTCCAATAGCTGCTCAGCCTGGAAACCCACCTTACCTATGGGGACGTGGATATTGGCGGTCTTGTCCATCTTGAACTCGACCCTTCCCTGGCGCAGTTCATCGATCACACGTCCCACATCCTCGGGAGCCACCACCGTGCCTGCCTTGGGACTTGGCATCAGGCCGCGCGGGCCCAGTATACGACCCAGCTTGCTTACCTTGCCCATCATCTGTGGAATGGCCACCGTGGCATCGAACTCCAACCAGCCCTCTTCGATCTTCTTGATGAGGTCATCGTCCGCCACGTGATCGGCCCCGGCGTCCTGCGCCATCTTCGCCGCCTCTCCCTCAGCGAAGACCAGAATCCGCACCTCCTTCCCCGTCCCATGAGGCAGAGTGACCACTCCTCGCACCTGCTGGTCAGCCTGACGGGGATCCAGGGCCATGCGCATATGAGCCTCCACGGTGGCGTCGAACTTACTGATGGAAGTCTTCTTCACCAGTTCCACAGCCTCGAGTGGGGAATACGCCTCGCCCTCGGCGATCTGCTTGGCTGCCTCAAGGTATTTCTTGCCGCGCTTTCCCACCTAGCCCTCCTCCACCACCAGGCCCATACTATGAGCGGTGCCTTCTATTATCCGCTCCGCCCCGGCCAGGTCTATGGCATTCAGATCACTCATCTTCAGCTGGGCAATCTCCCGGATTTGTTTCCTTGTCACCTTGCCGGCCTTCTGCTGGCCCGCATCGGCAGAACCCTTGTCGATGCGGGCAGCCTTCTTCAACAGGTCGGAGGCTGGAGGGGTCTTGGTCACGAAAGTGAATGATCGGTCAGCATAGACCGTGATCTCCACTGGGACTATCTGCCCCGCCTGGCTGGCGGTACGAGCGTTGTACTCCTTGCAGAAAGTCATGATATTGATGCCGTGCTGCCCCAGAGCTGTACCCACGGGCGGCGCAGGGCTGGCCTTGCCGGCCGGTATATGCAGTTTGACAATCGCCGCTACTTTCTTCGCCATCAAGCCTCCAACGTACCTACTCGGTCTCTAGTTGCAGGAAATCCAGTTCGACGGGCGTCTCTCTTCCGAAGAAGGACACGAGAAGGCGCACCTTGCCCTTCTCCAGGTTCAGATCGTCAACCGTGCCTATGAAGTCTGTGAAGGGCCCGTCGACTATCCTCACCGAGTCACCGATGCGGAAACTAACCTTGACTTTGGGAGCCTCGTCCTCCATTCGTCGGAGGATAGTGTCTGCCTCCTCCTGGCGCAAGGGAATGGGCAGATTTCCGGATCCCACGAAGCCCGTGACCCCTGGGGTGTTGCGCACGACGAACCAGGATTCGTCATTTAGGATCATGTCAACCAGAATATAGCCGGGGAAGATCCTCTGCTCTACCGTGCGCCGACGGCCATCTCGCAGCTCGACCACGTCCTCGGTGGGTACTACGACGTCGAAGATGTAGCCGTGCATGCCCATGGACTCGATCCGGCTCGCCAAGTTCTGCTTCACCTTGTTCTCGTAGCCAGAGTAACTGTGGATGACATACCAGTGCCGCCCTTCCTGTCGCGCTGGCTCTTCTCCAACCCCGGCAACAACCTCTTCTGCCACCGGTGAAGCGACCTCTTCCTCGCCCAACTCTGCGACAGCCTGCTCTTCCACGGCGCCGATCGCTTCCTCATCCGCGCGCTGTGCAGACCGGCCGTCCGCCTCGGGACTGGTCTGATCTTCCTCCATAACAGGGCTTTCCTCTTGCACCACTTCTTCCTCCTGGACGCCCTCTACCAGGAGCTCGGGTTCTTCTGACATTCCAGCCTCATCGAACCAGTATGGCGAACAGCTGCGTGAATAGCCAGTCTACCACGCCCAAGCCTGCGGCCATCACAATGGTGACCCCCAGCACAACACCCGTCATGTTCAGGGCCTCCCTGCGGGTGGGCCACACCACTTTCCTCACCTCCGAGCGCGTCTCTCGGAGAAACCTGGTTACGATATTCCCTTTCTTCCCTTTCCCGGCCTTTCTGGCCATTCACCTGTCTCCGATCGCCGTTCTCTGGCCTCTTTGCCCCTCTTCCTGTCAAGAAGCACCGCCATAATCATGGCGGCTTTCATTCACAAGACCCGGCTGGCTGCTCTCCAGCTACAACCCCCTCGCCATGTGCCAACTCTTCTGTCACTGAAACTTACGGTGCACAGTCACAGCACCGTCACCAGATCACTTGGTCTCCCTGTGCGTAGTGTGGCTCCGGCAGCGAGGGCAGTACTTGGAGAACTCCAAACGCCCGGGATCATTCCGCTTGTTCTTCGCAGTCGTATAGTTACGCTCCTGGCATTCTGTACACGCCAGGGTAATGATCATTCTACTGGTTTTCTTGGCCATGTTTGCTCCGCTCTGTCAAGTCAGCACTGTGCATAGAAATCCACAGATTGGTCACTCTTCGATCTTGGTGATAACGCCAGCGCCTACCGTCCGCCCACCCT
>CAYGQI010000074.1:0-3431 GCA_964351925.1 uncultured Anaerolineales bacterium
GTGATGTGCAGTCTGTGGTGAGCCTCATACCGCTCCTTGATACCCCTCAGGATCTCGACGGTCTCTTCGACGGTCGGCTCGTCCACGAATATGGGCTGGAAGCGCCTCTCCAGGGAGGCATCTCCCTCGATGTACTTTCGATACTCATCAAGGGTGGTGGCCCCTATACACTGAAGCTCGCCCCGCGCCAGAGCGGGCTTCAGGATGTTGGCCGCATCCACGGAACTGCCCGCGGAGCCGGCACCCACCAGCATGTGCACTTCATCGATAAAGAGGATGGCTTTGCTCTCCCTTATTTCTTCGATGACCTTCTTCAGCCGCTCCTCGAACTGGCCCCGGTAGATGGTGCCCGCTACCAGGGAGCCCACATCCAGCATCACCATCCTCTTGCCCAACAGGTTTTCCGGCACCATGTCTGTGGCGATCAACTGGGCCAGACCCTCGACGATGGCCGTCTTTCCCACACCGGACTCGCCGATGAGCGCAGGGTTGTTCTTCGTACGCCGCGATAGGACCTGCACGACCCGTTGAATCTCGTTCTCGCGACCGATCACCGGATCGAGCTTATTCTCAGCCGCCTGCACCGTGAGGTCTATCCCCAGTTGGTCGATGAGCGGAGTCTGCTTTTCTTTCGTCGTCCCTTCTTTCTCAGACGGCCGACCCTTGCCGACCAGTTGGTCTGTTTGCGCCTTGACCTTTTGCAGGGTAACCCCCAGGCTCTTCAGCACATCAACGGCCACGCCCTCGCCCTCCTCCACAAGGCCCAGCAAGAGGTGCTCAGTGCCTATGTAGGTGTGGCCCGTGGTCCGCGCCTGACTGACGGCCAGCTCTATGATTCTCTTGGTGCGTGGACTGAGACCAGGCCGACCTGTGACCTCATGTTCCCCATGACCGATGATCTCTTCGACCGCGCTTCGCACCTTGTAGGCCTCAACGCCGAGACTGCTCAGAACCCGTGCCGCAGCGCCGTTTTCCTCTCTTACCAGACCGAGCAACAGGTGCTCTGTTCCGATATAGGGATGATTGAGGCGTTGGGCCTCCTCCTGGGCATAGGCCAGGCAGCGGCGGGCCCTTCCGCTGAATCTGCGCAGGTTGTCGGCCATAAGGCACTCCTCTCCAAACGGTCTCGCAGAGCGCGGTATCATCGCACACACCTATTATACTGGATTCACGGCCGAAAGGCAACGAATCGGCCACTGGTGAGAGTCTTCAGTCCCACAGACGCCCGCACCTCTCCTCCAGAGCATGGACTACTCTCGCAGTCCCACCCTCGCCGTATCTCGGAGGAGCCTTCCGTGGGCCTGCGGTGCCGCGTAGGTCGGCAAGTTCGCTGGCTTGCCTGCCAGCCGCTCAGCGCCCAACCCAGGATAGATGCAGCGACGGCACTCCCCCCGTGCCTCCCGTCCGGCCGACACTTGACTCGTCGGCGCGGCGGGGATATGCTCGTAACAGGCGCAACCCCCATAGACAGCAGTATTCGGCGACAGCGCCCATCCGCACGCTTAGCGGAGTGTGAACAGTGCAAGAGATTCTCGCCTTCTGTGGTCTCACGTGCACCGAATGCCCCGCCTATCTGGCCACGCAGAACGACAACGACGAGGAGCGCAGGGGTGTGGCCGAGACGTGGTCACAGCAGTACAACTCAGACATCAAGCCTGAGGACATCAACTGCGACGGCTGTCTCCCAGGACATACGCAGTACTTCCACCATTGCTCGGAATGCGACATCCGAGCCTGCGGGGTCGCCCGGGAAGTGGAGAACTGTGCTTACTGCGACGACTACTTCTGCGATGGGCTGGAGCGCTTCTTGGGACTCGTTCCCGCCGCCCAGACCAGGTTGGACAGCATCCCCTCCGCACTCTAGCGTCGGCAACTCGCCACGCAGCTGAACCTCTCCAGCCTGAACGCATATCGTCCAAGCTTTCTGGGCACCTAAGGAGGCGCAACTCGCGGCAGTGGTGATCGTCTTCCAGGGGATTGCTGGCGCCGAGTGGCTGTCTATCTTGCCAATCACAGCGGCGATTCGGGTGCACCAGAGAGTGTGGGAAAGGGCAGGCCAGCCAGCCGAGGCACCGCTGCGCAGCCGGTCACCATCCCCTCAGCGCGCGGGGTTGAGCCCACAACAAAGGGCTGCCCACAGCGGTGTCTACCACCCGTGAGCAGCCCCAAGATCGCCAGGTAAGAATGTAAATGATTCTTGCCCTAGTCCGGTAGCTTCTCGAAACGTCCCTCCAGCTTCTTCGCCACTTGAGGCATGGTGGTGTACTCCATCTCATCGAGAGGCAGACGGTGCGGCTCGAAGGGGCCGTGACGCCGCAGATACTCCCCGGCCACATTGGCCTGGCGGCGGGTTTCGTCGAAGCCCGGATCGTCGAACATGTCCCTCGGTCCCACGAGAGAACCATCACACAGCTGGAAGCCCAAGCAGACGACTCGCGGAGGACCATCGAAGCGGCTGGGGTTGCTCTGCGGCACGGGAACCGGCATCAGCGGACCGTGGTGAGAACCCCTCATCCACCCTTCCACCAGATGCGGAAAAGCGAACGGATCCAGGATCTCACCGACCGCGGGGAAAGCCCCCTGCGAGCGCACCACGAGCACCGGGTCGTCTTTGCCAACGTATCGTCCGGCCAGCAGACTCAGACGCTGCGTGGACGTCACGGCGCCGACCTCCGCGGTCTCCCTATTATAGACCGCCTTGATCATGTATCTCGCCGGAGATCCCACGAACACGAGCATGTCATATAGCTCGTCCGGGCAGTCGAAGTAGATCCTCTTGCTCTCTATCACATCGTGGACTTCGAACCGGAAGCCATCATGCATCACAGGCGAGATCACCAACCCGATGTTGGTGAAGGGATCTGCGAACATCTTCACCAGAGGCATGTTCCAGGCCCCAGACGAGGTCTTATCGGCCATGAAAACGAGTAGGGGCTCGGAGACTCTCTCCTCGAACTCCATCTCGGCCACACCGGGTCCCATTCCCTTGACGTTTCCCGAGAAGGCGTCGCTGAGCAGGTCTTGCCCCGCGCCGTACAGCTTCAGGCTCTTGGCCACGTTGGCGGCAGCCTCAAGCGTATTCCAGGCCAGTTGGTGGATCTGAGAGTTGTCCACACCTCTGCGGTGGGTCATGATCAGCTCCAGGTCGTCGCCGACGCGGGTGACGTGGAAGTCGATCAGCATCCCCTCCCGCTTGGCAATCTCCAGTTTCTCTTGCGCCTCCTGTATCAGCGCAGGATGCATGCTGGAGTGACCTACGAACCCACCAACATCAGCCTTGATCACACTTACGGTAACCTTTTCAGCCATTTTCTGTTCCTTTCCAATCCACTATCTCAGTGACAGAACCTGAAACAACTACAAGGGAGGGCCTCGGCCCCCCCTTGTCTTGTACTTAGCATCGCCGGTCGCTAGCTTCCCGAGCGCACCAG
>CAYGQI010000074.1:3531-7760 GCA_964351925.1 uncultured Anaerolineales bacterium
GTCTCCGTGGGCACCACCGCCAGGATGACCGCTCCCTCTGCGCCTCCCGCCTCCCCAGGCAGCGGCGCATTCGGCTCAGGCGGCTGAGCCGATTCAGTCAGGGTCGGCGTGGCTGTGGGCTCAGGTGTTTCTACCATCCGCAGAGGTACCTGTCCCTCCACCGCCATCTGCGTGGGTGTCGGCGACTGGAAGACAGCCATCAAGTCGTCTTTCTCTAAGGGTATAGCGGAGATCACCGTCGCGGGGAGGGTTATCCCACACAACCACAGAATCAGAAAACCGACCACCGCCAGCCGGAGCTTCACTCCGGCGCTACGGCTCACCAGCCACATGGCAGAACCGCGCAGGCTGTTCGCCAGATTCTCCGTCGTCCGCGGCCTTGTGGGCTCCTTCGCCCTCGGCTTGACCGGAGGCCGGACGCGAACTGCCTCCTTCGGCTTGAAGGGCGGCTCCGCAGCCATTGCTCCAGCCTCCAGCCGGTCACTCAGTGCCCTGCTGATGGCCAGGACAAAACGCGGGTACTTGTGCGCCAGCTCATCGAAGTCTTCCTTACCGAGGGCCCAGAGTTGCAGATCGCTGGCAGCGCGAGCTGTGTCAGGGCGAGGCTTGCCTGTCAGCAAGGCCGTCTCGCCAACAAGGAGGCCTGCTGCCAGCTGCGCCACCGCTCCGCGTCCGTCCGCAGTGACGGTGCGCACCTCCACCTGGCCGGACTCGATGAAGTACATTCTGTCCCCAGAGTCTCCCTGGGAGAACAGTACGTCCCCGGATGCCACCTCCACCGGCTGTAGTCGCCGCGTGACGTCCTCCAGCTCGGTCTGAGTGAGTTCGGCCAGAAGAGGAAGCTCCCGCATCCGCGTGGGGGTCGCTCTGGGACGGGCCTCCTGGAAGCCCGCCTTCAGGCGTTCGGATAGCACTTTGCCCAGGGCCACACTGATCGCTGGATGCTCCACCATCAAGTCGTCGTATTCATTCTTGTAGAGCACCCAAAGGTTGGTGTCGGTCATGGCCTGGGCCTTGACAGAGCGGGTCTTGCCGGTCAACAGCGCCATCTCTCCGAAAGAATCGCCCGCCTCCAACCAGGCCACGGTTGAATCTCCGGCTGGCGTTTCCGCCGCCAGCTTCACCTCTCCGACCTCGATCACGTAGAGACTGTCACCGGGGTCTCCTTCGGAGAAGACCAATTCTCCCTGTGGATAGTGCTGGAGGACCAGCCTCTGACCTACCCTGGACAACACATCCGGGGGTAGATCGGAGAAGAGCGCGATTGTCTCCAGCCGCTCTTCTGCCATGGCCCGGTCCTCAGGGCTCAGATGCTCACTCAGCGCCCTAGACAGGGCCTGGCGGATGAGAGGGAACTCAGCTACCAACTCATCGAAGTCAGAACGATGGAGGGCCCACAGGATCACCTCGCCGCCGGCCCGGTAGGTGGCTGCGTAGGGCTTGTTGGCCAGCAAGGCCATCTCCCCTAGCAGGTCACCTTCCCTCAGAGGCGCTGGCACTTCGTCACTCTCTGCGGCCAGGACCACCTCTATCTCTCCGGACTCGACGATGTACATCGCCTCGCCTGGCTCGCCGAGCCAGCAGATAGTGTCGCCTCGCTGGAACGTCTTGATGTCTAGCTTCTCCGCCAGCCCCAGCAAGCTCTCCCTCGAGAGCTGGGTGAAGAAGGGAATCCCCGGCAGTCGATACTCCGCCAGATAGTCGGTCACGTGACGCACTTTGGAGCCCAGAGCAAGGCTCAACTTGATGCCTATGGCCGGCTCCCTGGATACGAGTTCCTTGAACTCCGACTTGCCCAGAGCCCAAAGCTTGACCTCAGAGGCCGCTTCCGCCGTGGTGGAGTATGGCCTCTCGAGCAAGAAATCCACGTCTCCCAGGAGGCTGCCCGGCCCGAGGTTGGCCAGTATGGCCCTCCTACCACTTTGCTCGGAGAAGATGCTCACCCAGCCCGAATCCACGAAGTACATGGCTTCGCTGGGCGCGCCCTCTACGACGATGCTCTGGCCCTTCTGGTAGGCCTTGGGTTGCATCTCGGCGGTGATGCTGCGCCTCTCTTGCTCCGTCAGGGCTGAAAAAAGAGGCGATTCGAGATGCCATTTCTCCATATTCTCTTCCTTTCACCTCCGTGCGCGGCTCGAACGCAGAGGTATTCCTGGCAAAACACAACCTATTATATCACCCCTTCCCAGGATGTCAAATCGGGCCTCCCTGCCGGGAGTACGACATTCACGTTGCCGATTACAGGCCCTGGTCACCGTGCACGGAACAGAGGCGCAAGCAACTGTTGGCGCTCTGACGCCATTCGCGGCCTACGAACCGTGGTGTTGTAATGCCACACCACCGTTCTTATAATCCAGGTCGCGAATGGCCCACATGTTATGCCGTGCGTTGCTGCCTTGTCAACGTACCATCGGGCTGTCCTCCAGGGGAAGAATCTCCCAAGAGGCACCGTTTCGAAGGGGGTGTGCTATGCTGTTCAAGGTTCCCGTCGGTCACAACCAGCGACTCAGCGATGTCGTGGAGCGCATCAACAAGGACGCGGAACTGCTGCAACTGTGGCGATGTGCGAACATAAACTCCGTTGACCGTATGCACTATCCGGATCATGGTCAGGTGCACATCAAGATCGTTTCCAACATGGCACTGAAGATCCTGAGAATGCTGAATGATGCTGGCGTGCAGATGAACGTCGTGGTGGACTACGATCTCACCGTGGAGGACGCCGAAGTCATCGTCGTTCTCGCGGCCTGCTTGCACGACCTGGGCATCTCCGTCCACAGGGACAACCATGAATTATACTCCATCGGTCTGGCGAATCCCAAGGCTAGAGAGCTGCTGGATGGTCTATATGACCTGACGGCGCGCACCATCATGGTCTCGGAGATCCTTCACGCCATCAGCGCCCATCATGGGGACCAGAGCTGTTTGACTATCGAGGCTGGAATAGTCAAGGTCGCCGACGCCCTGGACATGACCAGGGGGCGGTCGCGCATCCCCTTTGAGGCCGGCACCACCAACATCCATTCGGTATCGGCCGCCGCGGTCGATCGCGTGCGTCTGGCACCCGGCGTTGAGAAACCGGTACGGGTTGAGATCACGATGAGCAACTCAGCGGGTATCTTTCAGGTCGACGAGCTGCTCAAGCGCAAACTCAGCAACTCCAGCATCGCGCCCTACGTGGAGGTCGTGGCCCGCATCGAGGGAGAAGCCGAGAAGCGCCTGATAGAACTCTACACTATCTGAGGAATGTTCCAGGCCGCAGGCATCGGGAGTGGACATAAGCGCGGCGAGGTGAATCGGACCCTCCGCACATGGGTGAGCCAGCACTCAGGGTCGGGCGCAACAAGGAGATCTGGCCCCAAGAAACCTGCGCCTTGGCAGGGCGGCGTCCAACAGGTGTCCGAGGCAGGGTGCCCAGAGATGCCGGGGATTGACGTCTGGAGCAGTTCTGTAGTATAATGTGGGTTTAGGAATGCAGAACATGGCCGCCGGTAGCTATCCACATGGCGCAAGCACGACTGTGCAAAGAAACGGGACTCCCCAGGGGAGTCCTGTTTTTGTGTGGTACTGCGTCGCCATGCGCATCTGCCCACTCTCGCGGTCGTGTCCGTCGCCTCGCACTCATGCCTACACTGCGGCACGCACCGATACCAAGGAGGGATTATGACACCACACACGAAGAGGCCTACCCCCAACAACTCCAGAAAGAAGGCATACACGGCTCCGAAGCTCGACCAGGGCTTTGCCGGACAGGATATCATCTCCGTATCCCAGTTTAGCCGCGAGAACCTGGAGCACATCTTCAGAGTGGCCGAAGAGATGCGGGCCATCGTCAAGAGCCAAGGGTCGACCGACCTCTTGAGGGGATCCGTGCTGGCCTGTCTCTTCTACGAACCGAGCACCCGCACCAGCTCCTCTTTTATCGCGGCGATGTCCCGCCTGGGAGGCACCGTCATCCCCATCACGCAAGGCGTGCAGTTCTCCAGCGTCTCCAAGGGAGAGTCTCTGCCAGACACTATCCGCACCCTGGAATCCTACGCCGACGTCATAGTCATCAGACACCCTGAGATGGGCTCCGCACAGATATCGGCGGACTATGCCCGGAAGCCCGTCATCAATGGCGGTGATGGTGTGGGCGAGCATCCCACACAGGCTCTTCTGGACATGTTCACCATCAAGGAAGAACTGGGGGACATCGACGGACTCAACATAGGCATGGTGGGTGACCT
>CAYGQI010000075.1:0-7697 GCA_964351925.1 uncultured Anaerolineales bacterium
TGCAGGTGGCCGCCCTGCCCAGCGATCTCAACCTGGTACCACTGCCCCAAGTTGTGGCCGGCAACTCCTTCTGCCAGATTGTGGGAAAACGTTTCCGGTCCTGTCTGCTTGGATAGACTCAGCCCGTCCTCGCGGAAGCTAATGAAATAGCGGCGGGTTCCGCTGACTCGGTAGTTGAGGTGGACGGTACCTTGATCGAGTCTGACCCGAAACTGGAAGCGGAAGTCCTGCCAGGAGGCGGTCGCATACCGTGCCCACTGGTGGCCCTGGCCGCAGAGGACCCCTTCGCTCACCGCCCAGCCCTGCTCCAGTTCCCAGCCCTGGGCCTGGCCGTCGTCAAGATTCTCCTGGTAGAGGAGAACCTCCGTCCCCTGGGCCGAGGCAGGGATGTTCATGCTCAGGATCCCCGCCGTGAGGACTGATGCGCCGAGCATCAGCAGTGACCCAAGCGTCGTACGTCTCCTACCGTTCATTTCGCCAATCCATTAGTATTCACTGTTCAGCGGCTGCGACGCGAAACCCAGACCAGGCCCAGCAGCGCCAGGGGCAGTGCGGCTGCCCCGGGGCAGATGCCAACTCCTCTGCAGGGAACGGGGACGAGCTCGAGCAACCCGGCCGGCTGGGCTCCCGATGGAGTGCCGATGGATAGGATCGGACCAACGCGCGCGGTTGGCGACGCCGCCAGAACCTCCGATGTGGGCTGCGGAGGCTGGCCGTTCAGGTCCAGCCGGTAGACACCCTCGCCGTTGGTGGCCAGGTAGAGATGCTGGCCGTCCGCAGAGATGGATAGTGCCATCGCCGCACGGTTGCGCAAGCCATTGAGGAGTTTTATCCAGGTCAAGCCGCCGTTGGTAGAACGATAGACGCCGCTGAATTGGTCGCTGGCATAGGCGACCTGCGGGTTGGTGGGGTCAATAGCGATGTCGTGAAGGGAACCGTTGGGCTCCAGACCGGCGCCGCCCTGCCAGGTCTGTCCGCCGTCGGTGCTGACGTAGATGCCCGTCCTGTCCAGGCCGGCCAGCACCTGCTGTGGGTTATCAGGACTCACAGCCACGGCACGAACCGGCATAGTCTCGGGCAATCCGCTGAGCAGCGTCCAATTCTGTCCGCCGTCTCTGGTCTTGTACAGGCCGGTCCCGGTAGCGGCGTAGACCGTGGCTGCGTCGCTGGGGTCGACCGCCAAGTCGAGAACGCCTAGGTCGCGGAGGCGTGCGTCTACGGCTCGCTTCCATGTTGCCCCTCCGTCGTGGGAGACGATGACGCCAGCTCCTGGGGCCTGGCACACCGGTTCGTGCATCATCACGCAGCCGTCGCCACCCAGCCCAATGTACACCGTTCGTGGGTCCGAAGGCGCAAAGACGATGGCGCTCGGTACTTGTGAAACAACCTCGGCCGGCAGTTCTTCTCTGATGTTCTGTAGCGACCAGCGAGGCTGCCAGCTAGCTCCCCCATCCTGTGACTCCACGATGACCGTCGAAATGATGTTACCGGCAAGCACATGATCGGGCTGGCTGGGATCTACCCCGACCGCCTGCCACTCCAGCCCGAAGAACTGGGTGCCGGTGGGTGGATGGTAAAGGCCGCACCAGGATGCCCCTCCATCGTCCGTGCGCCAGATACCACTCCGCCCGGCGGCATAGACTCGACTGGCATCGGTGGGATCAGCCGCTACGCTGCGCGTCTGCGCGCCGGTATAGCCCTGGCTGGCGTTCTGCCAGGTCCGGCCGCCATCCTCGCTCAGGAAGTTGCCGCCGTTGTAGTTGTTGGCGAAGACGCGGCTCGGATCGCGCGGATCGCATTGCATGTCTATGGGCCAGCCGGCCATCACCCCTGGGGGCCCCCATCCACTTGCCCCGCCGGAGACCAGTTCCCAGGTTTGGCCGGCATCCTCGCTGCGGTAGACTGCTCTTTCGCTGCCAGCGTAGGCGATGTTTGGGTCCGAAGGGCAGATTTCCGCGGCAGAAAACGCTTCGCCAGCCAACTCCCGCGGTGAGATCAGCACCTGCGTCCAGTGTTCGCCCCCGTCAGTCGTACGATAGACGCCAGAGGGAGCCGGTTGTCCCGCCTCAACCAGCTTGGCGACGTACTCACTGGCGCCGCCCTCCAGCGTGTGACCTGCGGCTGCCAGCAAAATGTCGGGATTCTGTGGATGCATGAACAGGCTGCCGATGTAAAGCATCCGCAGACCATTAGCCTCATTCAACTCGCGCCAGGTCTCCCCGCCATCAGTGGACTTGAGAACACCCAACCCGCCGAAGGGGTCGGTTCGCTTGTCGCCCTCGCCCACGGCGCCTCTGTCAAAAATGCCAGTCGAGACATAGAGCACCTCCGGGTTGTGCGGGTCGATCCACATGTAGCGCGCCAGGCTGGAGGGTGGCGGGTCACCCCAGATCTTCTCCCAGTGCAGACCGCCGTCCGTCGTCTTGTAAACGATGCCGCCTGTGCCAGAGCCCCAGACCGAAGGTCCCCCCAGCGCCTCATCGGTGGTCTCGCCCATGGCGTAGACAATGTCGGACGTGCGGGGGTCTACAGTGAAGCCCCGGAAGGTGAGAGTATCGTGCTCAATGGTCACCCCGTTGTCCCGCCGTTCCCAGGTGCTTGCACCATCGGTGGAGCGATAGATGTGGCCGGTCTTGTCGGTGCCGACCCAGATAATCTGTGGATTGTGTGGATCGACGGTAAGGGAGAAAACGGGTCTCCAGTCGCCGGTGGGACCAAGCTGGCCTGGGATCCCTGTGTTGCTGGGCTGCCAGGTGAGGCCGTCGTCGGTGCTGACATGCACGCCGGCGAAATTGTCGGTGACGTACCAGACGTTGGGGTCGTCGAAGTTGTAGCGGATGTCGTAGCCCAGTCCGCCGGGTGGGCCGCCGGTGCGCACCCAGGTGGGTCCGGTGGCTGCGGTCGCTTCGGGTGTGGGTTCGAGTGGGGGTGGAGCCTCATCGGCCGCAGTCAACACAAGGTCGTCGAACTCGCCCACCGCTGCACCCTCAACGCGGAGGCCGACGCCGCCTTCCGGCAGTGGGTCGGGATCGATGGCGGTGAGCACAGGGGAAGCATTCAGAGCTACCTGGTGGCTTCCACCGCTCACGGTCAGGCTCACTTCTACCCACTCGCCGGGTGGAATGGAGGCTGGCGCGGAGCCCAGGTCGGTGGCTGGCCCGAGCAGCTGTCTCTGCACTGCTACGAGCTCAGGGCTGAGACGGACGGCGTAGTTGGCATCTTCGCTCCAGCGGTAGTGGATCAGGAGATCCCCCTCGCCCGTGTACCGCGTCCGGACGCTGAGGGTCAGATCAGCCCAGGTCCCTCCGTGGAAGGCAAACCCTGACCCCGGCACTCGCAGGACACCGTCTACTACGACCACTTCCGGGGCATGCTCCCATCCAGGCAATGCTGAGTCATCGAAGGCCTCGGTGAAGATGGGCTCCTGGGCGACGACCGGGTTGGTGAGGCTGACGAGTGGCGTGAAGCAAGCGAGCACCAACGTGCCTAGGAGCACACGAAGGGGATTCACGTGCACCCTCCTTTCGAAGCAGACGGTGGTTGCGCGAGACGGCTCTATTCTACGACACTGTCCTTTGTGTGTCCAGAGGCTTCAGCCGTTGTCTCAGCTTCAGTGGCCGCTGTGTCTCCGCCAGACCAAACCCAGCAGCGCCAGGGGCAGAGCCGCTGCCCCGGGGCAGATGCCACCACTCCCCGCGGGCGTGGCAGCCGCCTCGGAAGCTCGCGTCGGTTGAGGCTCAGGTGCAATGGTGGTCGGCTCTGGCGTTGGTTCCTGAGCTGGCTTTGATGCTGGAGAAGGCTCGGCCGGAGGTGGAGCTTGCCCGGCGGCGATCACCTCCAGGTCGTCGAACTCCCCGACCGTTTCACCCTCAACAAGGAGACCTATTCCGCCTTCCGGCAGCGGGTCGGGATCTTCGGCGATCAGCACTGGAGAGTCGTTCACCATCACATGATGAAAGTCACCGTCAACCGTCACGGTCACCTCGACCCATTCGCCGAGCGGAAGCGGGGCAGTCCCTTCGCCGAGGTCAGTTGCCGGCCCAAGCAGTTGTCTCTGGACTGTCACGAAGGGGCGGCTAATACGGACGGTATAGTTGGCATCCTCACTCCAACGATAGCGGATCAGGAGATCGGCGTTATCTGTGCACCGTACACTCACGGTGAGCATGAGGTCCGCCCACAAGGCGGAGTGTTCAGCGAAACCGTTCGGCTCGATGCGCAGCACGCCATCTACCACCGTGGCCTCGGGCGAGCGCTCCCAGGCGGGCAGTGCTGGGTCATCAAAGGTCTCGGTGAAGGAAACCGGCTCTTGGGCGAGCACAGGGGGAGCGACGCTGACAAGTACGATCATGACGGCCAGAGCCGCTACTAGGCCAAGAGCGCGAGATCGATACATGTCTGCCTCCTTATGGAAGGAAATCTAGGCCATGCCTAGCACACCCACCAAGAGCCCCAGGGCTGGCATCAGCAACATGACAACGAAGACTGCAACCATCCACCAGGTGAGCCATCTCTTCTCTGGGTGATTGACCCAGTAGAAGAGGATGACGGAAAGCAGCAAGGCCTGTGGTATCACTTCCAGCCAACCCGACAACTGCTGCGCGACGGGAATGACAGTGTAGATCATCCCTTCGACTGACCCAGGTGCTGGCCCAAACGTGGAGAGGATGCCCAAGGCCACCAGCAGCCACCACATGATCAACCAGCCGTTCTTTCTGCCAAACAGTGTTTCTCGCAGCGGATAGAAGGCCAGCGCGAAGATGAGTCCGCGGAGAGGCTGGAACAAGGGGCCTGCCATGACGATGGGTTCATCGGTCTGTCGCATCCAGCAAGCCATCCAGGGGCTGGCGAAGGCCTCCGCATAGCCCAGCAGAGCAGAGGCCAGCATCCCCGTGAGGAAGTAGGTGACAGTATGCACGACGATGGTCTTGACGGCCAGGGTGGGAAAGCCTGGTTTCCTGTTGTCCATCTGCGTTGTCCTCGCTTTGCGCGTGGCGATGTCTCGTCTGTCATGTCCGGCGCGTTAGGCGCGAGACGCGGAGCTACATATGGGTCCTCGGCCTGTACGGAAGTGCCTCGGCCAGGTGGGCGGTCTGTATCGTTTCCGACCCGGCCAGGTCGGCGATGGTGCGACCCAGCTTGAGCACTCGATGGAAAGCCCGGGCACTCATCTGTAGTTGCTCCATCGCTGCTCGCAGGAGGCTTCGTCCGGCATCGTCCACCTGGCAGTACTCCCGCACCTCCACTGTCCCCATGTCAGCATTGCATGGTAGCTTGCCGTCGGCGAAGCGTTCTCGTTGCGCACGTCTGGCCCTCTCTACGCGCTGGCGGGTCTTCTCAATAGGCTCGCCGAGCCGATCGTTGGTCAGTTACTAGTAACTGACACGCGGCACATCCACATGGATGTCAGCGCGCTCCGGCACTGATCCTGATAGGTGCTTATGACAGCTGACCATGGAGACAACAGGTGCGTTCCTTGTGGGGCCTGGGGAAGTAGTAGCCTCGTCATGGATGGGTTGGCCAACCGCCCTTCAAGCAGGTTCCTTGGACGTCATCGCCGCTCTAACCACGCGCGTAAGAAACTCGGTGGCGTCCAGGATCTCCAGCAGAACAGGACTGCCTGACCGCGTCAGGTGTATGATGACAGAGTCTATGTGCTCGGCGTGGTCTATCTGGCCTTGCGGATCCAGCTCGAGCATCAGGATGTCTTCTTCCCTGTCGTATCTAATCCTCATAGCGAGTCCTCCTACCGGGATAGAAGGTGATGACCACCCGCTCGTCCCCTTCCTGGCGATACACCACCCTCAGGACGTGGGTATCGCTGATCCTTGCCTGTGCAATCAGTCTGCCTCCCTCGGGGATTAGCCTGTCGGGGCTGGTGACAGCACTCTCCACTTGCTCTGGGGTGATAGGGAAACCATGGTGCTCCAGCGTGGAGAACTTCTCGTGGGCGTGCCTTGTTTAGCGTATGCCAATCGGCATGAGATTGCCAGTCCTTCTGTCCGCGAGAACCCGATGCTTACATGTGCGTGCGCGGCCTGTACTGCAGCGCCTCCGCCAGGTGGGCGGTCTGTATCGTTTCCGACCCGGCCAGGTCGGCGATGGTGCGACCCAGCTTGAGCACTCGATGGAAAGCCCGGGCGCTCATCTGCAACTGTTCCATGGCCGCTCGCAGGAGGCTTCGCCCAGCGTCGTCCACCTGGCAGTACTGCCGCACCTCGGCTGGTCCCATGTCAGCGTTGCAGGATAGCTTGCCGTCGGCGAAACGCTCGCGCTGTGCACGCCTGGCCTTCTCCACGCGCTGGCGCATCTTCTCCGAGGGCTCGCCGAGCCGGCTGTCGGTGAGCTTCTCGTAGTCCACCCGTGGCACATCGATGTGGATGTCTATACGGTCTAGCAACGGTCCCGAGAGTCGCTTCTGGTAGCGGCTGACCATGGACATGGGACAGGTGCACTCCCTGGTGGGGTCGCCAAAGTAGCCGCAGGGGCAGGGGTTCATCGCGGCCACCAGGGTGAAGTTGGCGGGGAAGGTGAGGGTGCCCTGGGCCCGGCTGATGGTGACCACCTTGTCCTCCATGGGCTGGCGCATCACTTCCAGCACGCGAGTTCCGAACTCGGGGACCTCGTCCAGGAAGAGTACGCCGTGGTGGGCCAGGCTGATCTCCCCTGGGCGGGGCCATTGTCCGCCGCCCACCAGTCCTGCGTGACTGATGGTGTGGTGCGGGGAGCGGAAGGGGCGGTGGCGGATGAGGGGGATCTCGGGGGGCAGCAGGCCGGAGACGGAGTAGATCTTGGTCACCTCCAGGGCTTCCTCGATGGTCATGCTGGGGAGGATGGAAGGCATGGCCCGGGCCATGAGCGTCTTCCCAGCTCCGGGCGGCCCGGTCATGAGCACGTTGTGGCCGCCGCTGGCCGCTACCTCCAACGCCCTCTTGACGTGTTCCTGTCCCTTGACGTGGGCCATGTCGGTTCCGTAATCGGGGGCCGGCTCCTCCTCGATGTCGAAGTCGGGCTGGTAGGGGATCATCTCCTCCAACCCCTGGAGGTGCATAGCCAGCTTTCCAAGGCTATCCACCGGGATCACCTCCAGCCCTTTGATCAGCGACGCCTCTGGCGCGTCCACGCTGGGGACGAAGACGCGCTGGAAGCCCTCGTCCTTAGCCACGCTGACCATGGGCAGGATGCCCTCGGTGTGGCGCACAGTGCCGTCGAGGGAGAGCTCGCCGACGAAGAGGCAGGACGAGACGTCGGCCCAGAGCTGGTCGTTTGCCAACAGAATGCCCAGGGCGATGGGCAGGTCGTAGGCGGGGCCTTCTTTGCGCAGGTCGGCGGGGGCCAGATTGACGGTGAGGCGCGTGCCGGGGAAGGCCAGGCCTGAGTTCTTGATGGCAGCGCGGACGCGCTCGCGAGATTCCTGGACTGCCGTGTCGGGGAGGCCGACGATGGTGAAGGAGGGCAGGCCGCGGGAGATGTCCACCTCCACCTGGACGACGGCTCCCTCCAGCCCGATGACCGCGCAACTGAAGACCTTGGCGAGCATGGCGCCTCCCATGGTAGCCATCAATGAGTGTAGCAGAGGGCAGTGGGAAGAGCAAGAATGGGAGGTCCTGTCTCTCTCGCGGACCTGCGGTGGGAGTGTTCGTGACAGGATCAGCTTGACATGTAGCGCGGCATCTTCGAGAATGTTGTGTCGGTAT
>CAYGQI010000076.1:0-7581 GCA_964351925.1 uncultured Anaerolineales bacterium
TCGATCATAAAGATGGTGATCCCCCGGTCGTGAATCCTGCCCACCAGCTCCATGGACTCGGCTACCTCGGTGGCGTTCAACCCCGCCATCAGTTCATCCAGCAGCAAGAGCTGTGGCTTGGTGGCCAACGCTGAGGCGACTTCAACTCGCTTCTGGTTAACCAGGGTCAAGTCCTTGGCCGGGCTTGCCCTGACCTCTGATAGCCCCACGAACTCCAGGGTTTCCGCGGCCTGCGCTGCCGCGTCCGCCGAGGACGGGCGGGTTGACGTGCCGAACAGAGCGCCCAAGAGGGCATTCTCAAAGACCGGCATGTTGGGGAAGACTTTGACGGCCTGAAAGGTTCTGGCCAGCCCCATCCTGCAGATCCGATGCGGCTTCAGACCATTGATCTTCTTGTCATTGAAGGTTATCGTCCCAGGCTTGGGAACGAGGGCCCCCGAGATCAGGTTGAACAGCGTGGTCTTGCCAGCTCCGTTAGGGCCAATCAAACCTACGATCTCACCTTGGTCCACCTGGAAGTCGACCCGAGAGACCGCGGCCAGCCCTCCAAAGTGCTTGGTTACACCTTTGCCCTCAAGTATTGGCATTTTGCCCTCTCCGCGAGATCGCTCTCCGGCCCTTTTGGACCAGCCCCACAAGTCCACCGGGGAGGTACGCGATAGTGATCACAAGTATGGTGCCAACAAGGAGCATGTAGTGATAGGGAAACTTGGTGAGAAATGTCTCTTCCAGATAGGCAAAGACAGTGGCACCCAGGACGGGGCCGTAGAACTGTCCCATGCCACCGAAGATGGCCATCAATACGGGCATGAAGGATCTTAGGGGATTGAAGGCCATGTAGGGGTCAACGTAGGTCCATTTGGTGGCCATGATGGACCCCGCCGCCCCCATGAACGAGGCACTGATGGCAAAGGTGAGGACCTTCACCATGGTCACGTTCACGCCGGTATGCGCTGCGGCTTCCTCGTTTTCGCCGATACTTTGCAGGGCCAACCCATATCGAGAGCGCCTGATGAGGTAGGTGGTAAGCAGCAGCAGAACTAGAACAGCCAACATTGCGTAGTAGATGGTGTTGTTGGCTACGAGTACAACGAATCGGCCGCGAGTGCCCGTCAGGCTGAACTCATACCACACGAGAAGGTTCTTGATGAGTTGAACCAGCCCGAAGGTGAAGATGGCGAAATAGATGCCTCTCAGCCTCAGAGTCACGGCACCGACGACAAGGGCCAGACAAAAGCTGGCCAACCCACCGGCTACGATAAAGACAGGCAGGGGCAACTTCAGCCCAAGCACGGCTGCGGTGTATATGCCGACCCCGAAGAATGCCGCCGGCGCCAGTGAGGTATAGCCGGTAGGACCGGAGAAAAGGACCCAGCTCTGGGTCAGGATGATGTACATCAAGATACTGGTGAGCAGTACGACGGTATAGAGCGAGGCAAAACGGGGCAGACCCGCTAGCAGAAGAAGGATCAGGAGAAGCAACCCCGGTACCCACCAATTCCTTAGGCCAACTCTGGCAGTCTTCATCTCTTTACTTCCCCATAATGCCTGTCGGTCTCACCAAGAGCACGATGATGAAGATCAGATAGTAGGCAGCCAGCGACAGAACCGGGTCAATAAAGGTTACGATGCTGCCAATAATGCCCAGCAAGAAACCCCCGATGAAACTGCCAGGGATGCTACCCAGTCCACCCAGGGCCACCACGATGATGGCGATGATGGTATACTCCATGCCCATCGCTACGTTAACGGAGTAAGAGAGGCTGATAAGCACGCCAGCGATGGCAGCCAGAGCAGCACCCAAGCCAAAGCACAAGGCAAGCACGGTGTTGATGTTCACCCCCATCAGTCCTGCCGTGGCCGGGTCCTGGGCTGCGGCCCTGATGGCCTTGCCCAGCCTGGTGCGGGCCACGAAGAGGTAGAAAGCCAGGCCTATGATGAGGGCAAACCCGAGGGTTACCAGCCTGTTGGCGCCAAACACTGCTCCCGCCACACTGACCGGAAAACGCAGATAGGAGTATCCCCTGATCTCTGGTCCCCAGGCGAGGGAAGCCAGGTTCTGAATGATGAACAGGAGACCGAAAGAAGCGAGCATGGAATTGCCCTCGAAGATGCCGGGCGATGGCGACAAGGACATGAGACGTTTGAACAGAGTCCTGTGAATGATGAACCCCAAGAGGAAGGCCAAAGGGCCGCAGACAACGAGGGACAAGAATGGGTTGACGCCAAACACGGTGAACAACGTCCAGGTGGTCATACACCCCAGCATGATGAACTCCCCATGCGAGATGTTCAGCACGCGGGCGACGCCATACTGCAGGCTCAGCCCCATGGCGATCAGGGCATAGAGGCCACCCAGCAGCAAACCAAAAATCACCACGTTCAGGATTGTCACGAGCATAGTGATACCTTCCTAGTCTTGGCCATCACGGGTGCAGGCTGTCTAAAGGGTGCGAGGATGACTCTCAGCGGAGGGGCAATCCCGCGCTGAAGATACAAGTACGCCTTTAGACAGCCTGCCTAGCTTTGTGGTCGCTCGTCTACTATGTGTTCTTGCTGTTACGCTCCAAAGGCCGGCTTGGGATAGACCAGATCCGCCGTGGTCCACGGTTCGGGCCCAACGGACTCAAACACTCCGTTGACCCACTGGCCGATCTCTCCCTTGTGGCAGTCTACGGCCAGGAGTCCGTTCTCGTACCAGGTGTCTCCCAGAACGGTCGTAAGGTGCTCGTTGGTCAGTATGTCCTTGATCGCCTTCTGGTCCAGGGATCCCGCCGCCTCGATGGCCGCCTTCCACATGTCCAGGCCAGCCCAGTAGAAGGGATGCCCCCACCAGTCGTTGATGTCTTCGGGCTTGTCTGTATAGAGTATGTCGGCCAACTCGTCCAGTTCAGGAGTCATCCCCCTGGCGAAGCAGGTGAAGCCGCACACTCCCTCCACCATCGGGCCGAATGCTGTGTGGTAGAACCCAAAGTTGACCCCGGGTCCGCCCAACCAGGCCTTGGGGTTGTATCCAAGCTCGATGCAGGCGCCAGTCGCGGGCATAATCTGGTTGGGATAGCCCGCCAGGAAGAAGATGTCCGCGCCAGAGGCCTTGGCATCCGTGATGATGGGCGACAGGTCTGCGATGTCGGGGGGCATGCTTTTTACACCGATGATATTGATGCCCTTCTTCGGGAATTCGATGGCCGCCACGCCTGAGTACTCGATGCCGAAGAGGTCAGCCATGGTGGCGATATAGGCCGTCTTCGCGCCTGCGGCGGACATAATGTCAGCAAACACGGGCAGTTGATTGTGGTCGGAGAAACTCAAGTTGACGAACACGTACGGCAGGCTGGGAAGCATGTCCCTGATGCTTGTGGCGCCGCCCTCGGCTGTAATCAGCACGTATTCGTATTTGTTGGCTATTGGAGCCTGGGCAAACACGAAAGAGGTGCCGCAGGCGGGCCACAGGAAGTCAACCTTGTCCTCCAGGATCAGCTTCTCCGTGAGCCTGGTCATTGTGCCCACGTCGCTCGTATCGTCGTAGATGAGCAACTCGATGGGCAGTTTCCCCCCGAATTCCGCCACTTCAATTCCACCATCGGCATTGACTCGCTCGACCCACGTCTCGTAGACTGGTTTGAAGGCCGAGTCTCCGATTATGGCCAGTGGGCCGGAGAGAGGTCTTGACATGCCGACCAGGATTTTGTCCTTGGTGGGCCCTACGGTGGGCGCAACCGTCGGCTTTGCGGTAGGGGCCGCGGTGGGCGCTGCGGTAGGCCCTGCGGTGGGTGTGGCCGGTTGGGCGCAAGAGGCCGCAACCAGTCCAGCACCAGTCAGGGCCGCGCCGCGAAGGAAGTCAGCACGGGTCAGAGATTTCTTGTTGTCCATTTCTTCCTCCTTGTTGTGCTCGATTTCCGGAAACCCTGTCGAACCTTTGGCACTCATTTCGTTTTCCTCCTTATCCTTTTGGAGTTATGGGAGCCGGTCAAACCTTCGATGTCGCTTTCCACCTCCTTTGCTATGTGTCGAAACGGTTTCTGTCCCTGGGGTCCGTGCTCTCGTCCCTCGTCTCTCGGAAGCGGGCAGCAGTAAGCGCCGAACGGGGAGCAACAGGGATCAAGGAGCTGGGACACCGCTTCGACTGTTGGAGCCAGGATTCTACAACGAATTGACTTCCATGCGGTCGAGAATGAGCCCAATCAAGGGCAAGCTGACAAGCCTCGGAGGATGAGGCGCGATGAGGTGGCCTGAGATGGAGCGCAGCACAGCCGTCTTTAGCGTGTATCAGTCGCACAGGCCCTCTGAGCAGTGGGGTCTATTCCGACGGTGAACGATACGATCTAGTGGCTAGGACCGAACAGATTTGGCCCCAGGGAGTGTATCACGATATCTCCGAACCAGCACCTGGGCCCTAACTGTCTCAAAATAGAAGACGCGGTTTTTCGACTGCCCACTCGCCATCAGAACGCGACTTGATTTCTGGTGACACTTTGGGGACAATGATAGCACAATTCCCGATAAATGTCAAGGTGGACTCGCGCACCATATCATGCGCTCGCGTGGCGAAGGTTCTCATGTTAAGGGGACGGTGTTCCCGCGGGCATTCGAGGCACGGTGCAACCTACAAGGGTCCTGTGTCGGAGAAAGGGCCCGAACCAGATCGAGGGCCGAGGCACTGTGCGCCGACTTTGCTTCAGCGCCCCGCGTCAGGACTTCTCTCCGGCAACTCATCGAACGGCATGGAGCCGAAGGGCGGATGAAGCGCTGCGGGCAGAGTTGTTGAGCAGAGTGACTATCCCGCGGTCAAGGAGGCGAGATGCGTACTTTGAGAGAAATGATCAACGACAATGCTCAGGCATACCCGAACAAGATCGCTTTCATCTTCGAAGACAGAAGGCACACGTTCCGAGAGGTGAATCAGAGGGTCAACAGTCTGGTGAATGCCCTGGCCGATCTGGGGGTGGAAAAGGGTGACCGGGTGGGTGTACTGGCCTACAATTGCTCACAGTACTTCGAGGTCTTTGGCCTGGCCAAGGCCGGGAGGGTTTGCGTGCCGCTGAACTACAGGTCGGTGGGTAGGGAGCTTGCCTACCTGATCAACAACTCCGAAATCAACACCCTGATCCTGGAGAACGTGTTCGTGGATGTAGTTAGCTCTATCCTCCACCAGCTCGACGCGGTCCGGAATCTGATCTGCCTCGATGCGGAGGTAGAGGGTATGCTGAACTATGAGGAGTTGATCAGCCGGTTCCCTGCCGACGAGCCAGTCGACGGGGTGGCTGTGGATGACCCAGCCGCTCTGTACTATACCAGTGGCACCACTGGCCACCCCAAGGGCGCTATTCACACCCACAAGAGTCTGACGGCGGAGATTGGGAGTCACCACGGCAGCTTTGGCTCTGACGACATCGTCCTGTGTGTAATGCCTTTCTTTCATGTTGGCGGATCTGCCGCACACCTATTTCCTGCCTTTGCCAACGGCGCTACCATCTTGATCCATAAGACATTTGATGAGACTGAGGTACTTGATGCGATACAGAATCAGAAGGTGACCTATGTCGGTCTAGTGCCGGCAATGATCATCCGGCTCCTGGAACATCGTGACTTGGATCAGTATGACCTCAGCAGCTTGCGCACCATCATGTACGTAGGAGCGCCGATGCCTCTAGAGGCGTTGAGGAGAGGCATTGAGCGGTTTGGTCAAGTCTTCAGTCAGTTGTTCGGACAGACCGAAACCCTGAACGTGGCTGTGCTTGAGAAAGAAGACCACAAACTGGAGGGCTCAGCGAGGGAAGTTGGGAGACTGCAGTCCGCAGGGAAGCCCCTTGGGCAAGGCGAGATGAGAATCATCGACACGCGCGGTAATGACGTGGCGGTGGGAGAGGTCGGCGAAATAGTGGCTCGCAGTGACAGAATGATGAAGGGGTACTGGAGACTGCCCAGGGAGACGGCAGAGACCATAAGGGACGGCTGGCTTCACACGGGTGACGTGGGCAAGATGGATGAGGATGGCTACATCTATCTGGTTGACAGAAAGAAGGATATGATCATCAGTGGAGGAGAGAATATCTATTCTCGAGAGGTGGAGGAGGTCCTGTACACGCACCCCGCAGTGCTTGAGGCGGCAGTCGTGGGGGTACCCGATGAGAAGTGGGGTGAGGCTGTGAAGGCCGTGGTAGTGCTCAAGGAGGGGGCCGAAGCCACCGAGGAAGAGATTATCGACTACTGCAGAGAGCATCTGGCCAGCTACAAGAAGCCTAGGTCTGTGGAGTTCCGAGACGCCCTGCCCAAAACGGGCAGTGGCAAGATCAAGAAGTTGGAGATCAGCGAGTCATACTGGGAAGGGTATGAGAAACGGGTCCACTAGCCCGAGTTGAAGAAGGCCGAGAGGAATGGGGGATGGAGTCCCCATCTGCAGGATTGAAGCGCGGGTTACAGGTCTTCTTCTACGAGGGCGGGGGTTAGCGACTGAGTAGCTTCGATGAACTCGAGCGAGCCTACCGCGCGGGAGCCCGACAGGGGGGATGCGTTCAGGCTGGCACCATCTTGGGGGCGGCAGGTTCCTCAACTGTCTGCGACTCGACGTCAGAAGGGAGTAGCAACCTTGACTTGGTCGTAGACCTGCCCCGGATTGAGATCCTCTGACCAGAGTGTCGTGCAGCCCAGTTGGATGGCGCTGACGACAATCATGGCATCCCAGAAGGACATCTGGTACCGGCGTTGCATCCGGATCGCGTCGAGAACGTCCTCGACGCCAGGGCGGTGCACCTGCCAGGCTGAGAGGTCCGACACGATCTGGGCTGCCACATCGGAAGATAGGGGCTTTGCCACCTTCTCCGTGACGTTGACGTAGAACTCCTGCAAGACCTGTACGCTCAGGCACCCCAGCCCAGACTCCCAGAGGTCTGTGATCAGCTGTCGAGCGCGGCTATTCTTCTCCCCGGCGGTGGCGTCGTGAGCGTAGATCAGCACATTGGTGTCCACGAATTGGAGGTCTTTAGGCTCGCTCATGAAGTTCGTCTCGCCTAGTCAAGATTTCGCCGCGGGTGCCCAAGTCCGCCCCTGCCTCGAGCCACTCCACGTGGCGGCGGCTGGCGCGGTCATAGGCATCTTCCTGCTGAACTAGCCTCTCGAGCATCTGGCTCAACATGCGGGAAACGGAGGTTTGTCGTCGTGCGGCAATCACCTTGACCTTGACGAGAACCTCTTTGGGAATCGACAGAGTGATGTTTTGTGTGTCCATGGCGCCCTCCACGAGAAATAGTGTACCACGAGAACACGTGGAAGACAAATCCATCCCGCTGCTTGAGCGTATAGGCGGTGCCCAACTTTGCAGAGCCAGCTGGGCGGCAGGTCATCTCGCCGCACCGGTCGCCTGGATGACGCAGCGTGCCAAGCTTGTTCCACCAGGTTGGGGGTCTGGCCAGACCCCCCCCCGACGCCAAAACTGTGGCCGCGCTCTGTGATGTGATGGCTCTCCCTGGGCTATCATCGCGGCACGTTGCAGGCTGGGCGCCCGGCGAAGCCTCAGAGCTCGGTCCTTATCCAATAGTGCCCACCATCGGTCACCAACTCTATGCTGCCATCTTGGTCGGT
>CAYGQI010000077.1:0-7497 GCA_964351925.1 uncultured Anaerolineales bacterium
ACACGGCTTGTAGTTCGGCAGCCGCGGTCATGTGCAGATAGACCCGGGGCGCAGGGGGTGGTCGTATGGTCGGCCCCGCAGAGATCGTCGTCTGCGCCCATCATCTTCACAATTGAGGGAACCATACCATCTGGGTAGCATTTTGCATTAGGAGCGAATGCGCGGTTTGACCGCCGGTTCACTCCGTGCTAACCTTGAGGCAATACCACTGCAAGGAGCAGAGCATGCGCTGTCTCGTCACCAGTCTACTTCTGCTCGGTCCACGGCTCGCTCTTCTGGTCTGGTGGCTCATGAATTCGGCGCGCTTCAATCTCGCCTTCAACACGAAGAACTGGCCGCTCCATCTCCCCTTGCCCTCCTGGGTCTGGCCGTTGATAGGTGCCATTTTCGTGCCATGGACGACCCTGGCGTATCTTGTCGTCTTTCCAGGGGGCGTCGTGGGCTTGGACTGGCTTTGGCTAGGGCTCGGATTGCTTATCGACCTTGGCTCGCACTTCGGCGGCGGCTACCGCCACCGCGACCGCATCCGACGCCATAGAAGATAGACTCTGCCACAACGGTAGTGCCTCATCCGTTATTGCTGGTGTTCTTTGCCTCGACCGGTCTTGCTTTTGCGAGGCCAGACCTCATGCCGAGCCAAGCTGCAGATGGTTGCGGAGCACCGGCTCCTTGGGACAGGGATTGAGATACACCTGTTCTCAAGCGGAACCTGAAGGGAATGATTCTGAAATACGGCAAGCCGCTGTCAACTGGCAGCGGCTTGTGACTTATCGTACGAAAGGAACCTCAGCGCTGATCCTTCAGCCTGGGCCTGAATTTGTATCCGTAGACGATCATGCCGCTCTCGCCGAAATCCCTCAGCCGCCGCGTCACCATCTCCACCGGCATGCCCATCTGGACTTCATCGGGTTCGACGTCCGTCAGTTGAGCGGCCACCAGGGGACCCTCGTCCAGTCGCACGAGGGCCCCCAGATAAGGGGCGAATCCCTCGTAGCCAGCCGGAGCATCATACACTGTGGTGTACGAATAGACCGTTCCCTCCCCCTGGAACTGGTGGAGTTCCAGGTTGCGGGACCGGCATTGAGGGCATACCAGGCGTCGTGGGAGCATCTTGGCTCCACAATCCTGGCACAACACACCCGTCAGTCGATACCGCTGATCCTGTAGGCGCCAGTGTTTGGCTAGACTCATGCTGAGATCTCCATATCAGGGATGTGTCACGTTTGCTGGCGGGATGCCTCCAGCGCGACGAGCAAGGTCGACAGCGACTGAGCGGTGGTCGCAGGGATCAAGGTCTTGCCAGCGCCTGCTAGTGGGGAGACGTGAGGATGTGGGTGACCGCCGTGCCCCCTGTTCCGCCGATGCTCTGGGCCATGCCCAACCGGGCATCGACCTGGTTGGCTCCGGCCTGACCCTGCAGTTGCTGGACAAGCTCCACAATCTGATAGACTCCGCTGGCGCCCAAGGGATAGCCCCTGGCCTTCAAGCCACCCATGGTAGAGATAGGAATGCGCCCCTCCAGCGCGATCTCACCCTCCATGGCCAGGCGCACCCCCTGACCATCGCCCGCGAAACCGCAGGCCTCCAGGGAAAGAGCCGCCAGAATGGCGAAGGCGTCGTGTAGCTCGAAGATGCCGATCTGCTCCGGGCCGACGCCAGCCTGGGCGTAGGCCTTCTGGGCTGATTGATGCGCGGCTCGGAGAAAGAGGGGGTTCGGTCGATCGTGGAGAGCAACCGCATCCGTCGCCAACGCCGAGCCGATGATCTCCACGGACGAACGGGCCTTATCCCCGGCGACATCCTCTGAACAGAGGATCACGGTGGCGGCGCCGTCGGCGGCCGGCGCAGAATCCAGCAAACTGATGGGATCGGCGACGAGCTTGGCCCTCTCGAAGGCCTGCACAGTGATGGGGCGCCGATACATGGCACAGGGGTTGTGGACGGCGTTGCGGTGCGCGTTCACCGAGAAGTGGGCGAAATCGCTGCGCTCCAAATCGTACTCGTGCATGTATCTGCGCATCAGAAGCGCATGGAGCGCCACCAGTGAGAGGCCGTGGATCGCCTCGTACTCTTCGTCGGTAGACGTGACCAGGGCCTCCTCCACCACAGGCCCCGGCAGGTCAGACATCTTCTCCACACCGGTGACGATCACCGTATCGTGCACTCCGCTGGCCACCGCGAGGTATCCTAAACGAACGGCGGCACCACCCGAAGCACCCGCCGCTTCGACGCGTACCGCCTCCGTGCCTGTCAGGCCGGCGAAGTCCGCAACTAGCGCGCCCACCTGCTCTTGCCCGGTCAACTCTCCCGACAGGGCATTTCCCACGTAGATGGCGTCGGCTTTGTCGATGCCCGCCTGTTCCATGGCCTGGAGCGTGGAGTCCGCGGCGAGGTCCCGAGCTGAGCGGTCCCAATGCTCCTGGACCGGCGTCTGTCCGATGCCCACTGCGTACACTTTGCGCAAGCTTAGAGAGACCTCCTTTGGCTCGCCTCCCGTGAAGACCAGGCCGTTCCCAGGCCTAGTACATCACGAGCTTGCCCCGTTGCCTTGCGTAGCGGGCGTAGTCGATCTGCCTGCGGCGACGGACGTAGTCGCTGACCATGGGAATGGGGTTTCGCCCTCGCGTAATCTGCTCGGTGGTCACGAAGGAGAAAGCGTCGCTACCAGCGCCCGAGCCATAGGAGGCCAGCAGAATCCTCTCTCCCGGATCAGCCTTGTCGAGAATGGCGGCCAGGCCAATGCCCGAAGAGGCAGCGTAGGTGTTGCCTACATAGGGCACCAGGAGGCCGTCCCTGTATTGCTCCTCCCTGAAGCCAAGTCGTTCCGCCACTCTAACGGGGAACTTGCTGTTGGGCTGATGGAAGACCACCTTGTCGTAGTCCTCTGGACCGTAGCCCAGTTCGTCCATCAGTTCGCGAGCTGCCATCATCGTATGTGTGAAATAGGCTGGCTCGCCCGTGAACCTGTTCCCGTGCGTGGGGTACTGCTGATTTGGCCGGCGGAAGAAGTCCGGCGTGTCGGTCACGTAAGAGTGAGACCCCTCGAGATAGGCCATACTCTCTTCCTGAGGCCCCACGATGAAGGCGGCGCCTCCCGCGGCGGCGGTGTACTCCAGCTGATCGCCAGGCCTACCCTGTGCGGTATCCGCACCGATGGCCATGGCGTAGTCGGCCATACCCGAGCCCACGAGGCCGATGGCCGCCTGCATGGCCTCCGTCCCCGCCTTGCAGGCGAACTCCCAATCGGCAGCGGTGGTGTGGGGCGTGGCCCCCACCGCCTCCGCCACAATGGTGGCCGTGGGCTTGACAGAGTAGGGTTTCGATTCGCTGCCCAGCCATATCGCCGATAGCTTCGAGCCATCAAGGTTTGCTTTCCGCAGAGCGTTCCTGGCAGCCTCAATGGCGATAGTCGTGGTGTCCTCGTCCAGACCAGGGACCGCCTTCTCCTCCAGGTGGAGATTGTCTTCCCCCATCTTCCACACACGGGAGATCTCCTCGGCGCTGATCCTGTAGCGCGGCAGGTAGGCCCCATAGCCCACGATCCCTACGTCCCTAAGCGGTTTCATCATGATAGAGTGTATCCTCCTCAGTCCAGAATATCCCTACGACATCTCCCGGACCAGCTCTTCAGCCTTGTCCAGTCGAATGGTTCCTTCATCCACCATGCGGCCAGCCACGCGGTCCACCAACTCTCCAGCCGCCCCGGCAGCCATGGCCACGCTCCGGGCGTGTAGTTCCATGTGGCCGCGTTGGATCCCCTCGGTGGCCAGGGCACGTAGCGCGGCCAGATTCTGGGCCAGTCCCACAGAGACTATCACCTCAGCGAGTTCGCGGGCCGAGGTCACCGCCAGGACCTTCAGAGCCACTCGGGCTGCAGGGTGGGCCTTGGTCGCACCACCGACGATGCCCACGGCCAGGGGCAGTTCCAGGGTGCCCACCAGGTTACCCTCGGCGTCCGTCTCCCAGGTGCTCAACGATCCATAGTGGCCGAACCGGGCGGCGTAGGCATGGGCCCCCGCCTCAACGGCTCGCCAATCATTTCCCGTGGCCATGAGCACCGCATCAATCCCATTCATGATCCCCTTGTTGTGAGTGGCAGCCCGATAGGGATCGACCTCCGCCAGGGCATAGGACTTGACGATCCGCCTTGCCACCTCAGGGCCAGACACGCCACCGGTGGTTAGCGCCTGGGCCGGCACAACAGCCCTGGCTCGAGCCAGCCGCTTGTCGGCCAGATTGGACAGGATACGCAGCAGCACCTGCCCTCCCGTTATCTCCTCTACCAGAGGGGCCAGGGCCTCGACTGCCGTGTTGATGGAGTTCGCGCCCATGGCATCTCGACAGTCGTATATCAGGTGCACCACCAGCATGGGACCTGCCAGGGTGTCAGGAAGCGCCCGAACCTCCAGGTCTCTGGCGCCGCCGCCGAGCTCCACCAGCATGGGGTCCTGTTCATTGGCGACCGACAGCAGCATCTCTCGTGCGGCCAGCAGCTTGTCACCTGCTTCGTCAGGATCGACAAGTCCGACCACCTGGATCTGGCCAATCATCAGCGAATCCGAGGCCTCGGCAGCGAACCCTCCTCCCTCACGAACAAGCTTCGCGGCGTGACTGGCCGCGGCCACCACCGACGGCTCTTCTATGGCCATAGGAACCAGACGATCCCGGCCGTTGACTTGGAAATTCACCGCGATCCCCAGCGGCAGACCGAAGATGCCAACCACGTTCTCGCTCATCCTGTCTGCCTGGGCCACGTCCAGCCCCATGGATCCGCTCAGCACGGCGGCCTCCTCTTCGGTCAGACCAGCGCGCAGCTGGATTTCCCGCAGACGCTCCGCAGGATTCAGCTTGTAGAACCCCGGAATTCGCGAAAGGATACCCGCCTCCATCCTGTCCATCCCTAACCTGCAGATCGAATACCATTAACACAAAAACGCATCCACGACTTCCCGAGTCGTGGACTCGTCTTGCACTTCATAATAACACGCATACACTCTCAAAACCTACCAGATTGCCTCCGTGCACCCGCCGGCCCTCCACTCACCGCGGCCTCAGCCACATGCTGGAGGGCGCGCAGCACGGTCAGCAATCGCCCACGGAACCTGGCGGACGGCGTGCGTTTGGTTTTGTGCTGCCCACCTGCCGCTTACCGCCCTACTCCGCATCGCCTCGAGCAGCCGATTGACACACACGGCTCACCCCTCTATACTACAAGCGGTCTAGTAGGTCTTGCCTGGGACAGCCGCCGAGGAGGTCAAACCATGATCGATTTCTCGCTCACCGACGAACAACGAGCTCTGAGAGAACTGGCCAGGGAGTTCGCTCGGAACGAGATTTCACCGTTTGCGGCCGAGCACGACCGAGAGTCCAGACACCCCACCGAGATCATCCAGAAGGCCCACAAGGTTGGACTCATGAACATGACCGTCCCCGAGGAGCACGGTGGAGCGGGCCTGGGGATGCTGGAAACCTGCCTGGTCAGCGAGGAGCTGAGCGCGGCCTGTTCGGGCATCAGCACGGCCATACTGGCCAACACGCTGGCACTGACCCCTCTCCTGCTTTCCGGCTCGCCGGCGCAGCTGGAAGAGTATGTGAAGCCACTCTGCGCAGGTCCCCATCTGGCAGCTCTCTGCATGACCGAGCCGCAGGCTGGCTCCGACGTGGGCGCGATAAGAAGCACTGCCAGGCTAGCGGGTGACCGCTATGTCATCAGCGGTACGAAGACGCTCATCGACAACGGAGGTGTGGCCCAGCTGTACTGTGTCTTCGTTTCCACCGATCCGGAGCAAGGCGTCAAGGGTATCTCGGCCTTCGTGGTCCCCGCCGGACTGCCTGGCCTCACCGTCGGAAAACCCGAGGAGAAGATGGGCCAGCGGGCCATCAACACCAGCGAGGTTCGCTTCGAAGAAGTCAGCGTGCCCGCCCAGCACAGGCTGGGCCAGGAAGGAGAGGGTTTCGGCATATTCCTGCGAACCCTCGATCGGAACAAGCCCTGGATCGCAGCGGCGGCCGTGGGCGTGGCCCGCGCAGCCCTGGAGGAGGCGACGAGATACTCGCAGCAGAGAGAGCAGTTCGGCCGGCCCATAGCGTCCTTCCAGGCCATCCAGTTCAAGCTGGCCGACATGGCCATCAAGATCGAGGGGGCGCGTCTCCTGACCTGGCACGCCGCCTGGCTGGTGGACCAGGGTCTCAGCCACGCTTCTCCATCGGCCATCGCCAAGTGCTACGCGTCGGACATGGCCATGGAAGTGACCATCGATGCCGTGCAAGTCCTCGGGGGCTACGGCTACATCAAGGAATACCCGGTGGAGAAACTGATGCGCGATGCCAAAGCGTTCCAGATCTACATGGGCACCAACGAGATACAGCGTCATCTCATCGCACAAGATCTTCTCCACTGACAGGGTCGGTCTTTTCGCCCTGTGCTCATATAGACAGCAAAGCGCCCAGTCAACTGGGCGCTCAACATGTGCGCGGAGGAAAAGGGAGGTCGAGTTGTGTCACGTCGACCGCTTGGGCTTCTCCCTCGCCACCTCGAACCGGTAGCCCACGCCTCTCACTGTTCGGATGAGGGCCGCCTCGTGGGGATGATCCTCTACCTTCCTCCGAAGTGTACAGATGTGGACGTCCAAGGTTCTCGTGTCCCCCATATAGTCAGTATCCCAGACTTCCTTCATCAACCTCTTGCGCGTAAGCACCTCGCCGTTGTTCCTGATGAGGATCTCCAACAGGGCGCACTCCTTGATCGTCAGGTGAGAGGACACCCCTTTCTTGATGACGCGCCGCTCCGCAAGATCCAAAGTAAGGGTCCCGGCACGGAGCCGCTGACCCGCTTTGTTCTTCTTGCTCGACGAAGAAGCCTTTCTCGCCATTGCCGCGTGGCCCCCTCACCAGGTAAAGTAAGAGACACGTGCCAGCGATACGCAACTCGAGAAGCTAGGGAGGGACAGAACCCCCGCGTGAGAGGCGACTCCCATGAAGCACGCCCGGCTCACATACTAGCGATATTGGCGCGAGGTTATCAAGGAAGGAAACGGTCGACCAAAGGTCAACCGGGAACCGAACCAACAGAAATATACAACGAACCCGACAAAGTGTCAAACCTCGGCACCTGCCGCAGGCACCAGTCTCACACCTCCGCGCTCAGGTAACCCGCGGCACACGAGCCAGAATCTCGGACACTACTTCGTAGTTGATAGTATCCAGCCGCCTGGCCACCTCGCCCACAGTGATGCGATCACCACCTTGCTCTCCGATGAGCGTAACCTCATCACCCTCTCTGACCCCAGGAATGTGGGTGACATCAATCAAGCTCTGGTCCATGCATACGACTCCCACGACAGGAGCCCTTTGTCCCTTCACCAGCACCTCGCCCCAATGGCGTGGCCCGCGCCGGAAGCCATCGGCATACCCAACGGGGATCACTGCTATCCTGGTCTCTCCAGCAGTCTGATACGTGCATCCATAGCTGACGTAGCTGCCCGGAGGCAGTTCCTT
>CAYGQI010000078.1:0-3149 GCA_964351925.1 uncultured Anaerolineales bacterium
CCGACTTCCTTCCGCCAGCAGATGGGCAAAGGCGTGATAGTCCTCCTTCGGCTCGCTCAGGGCTCTCCACTTCAGCGCCAGGTGAATGTCGTCACCAGGATGGAATTGACTGCCATCGATCTCGAAACCGACCAGTTCTACCTGGTTATCGAAATTGGTCTCTAGCGGCTCATACACGAGTGGCGAGAATGTGAACCGCTCCCCTTCGCGCCGCGGCGAGAAGACAACAACCCTCACTCCAGTCCTCCCAGTGAAGGACCTGGCCTCGGTAGCCTGCGCGTAGGTCCAGAGATGGGCCACGATCAAGTTCTGAGGGTCGGTGATCTCGTTGCCCGACAGGACCAACCATACCCGACCACCTGCCCGATCGGCCAGCAGGCCATTCAATGCCTCCACAACCTGTTCCTCGTCGAGCCACTCCCCGAACTGAGGTATGTCAACCCAGGGAAGACATCCCCCGTAGTACGGCAGGAAAGCCGTGGAGATGCCACCTCCGCTCATCACTACCACGTCCCCATCCCTCTCATTGCCGGCGACGAAAAACGCCGCTGAGCGGAAGTCATCTCGCGCGTACTCGGGGGAGAAGTAGTAGTTGTCCAGAGCCTGCGCCCAACAGGGTGCTATCCCGCCTGCCAGGCACAGCACGGCCACCAGTGCCAATACCCTGCCGAGACCTCCATGTCGGACGATGACCGACCAGAGCCAACCGAAGCCACCAGCAGCCAGGAGATAGCCCGCAGGGGCGGCGATAGCCAGATAGCGCGCCACATACAGCTCTCGCCACCTTGAGAGTATCAGCATCCCTACTACGGGGACGGCAAAGTACAGTGCCAACAGCGCGGCGTGCCGCCTGGGCTGCAACACGAAAAGACCAACGATGGCTCCCATGGCAAGAGCGCCCATGCCCAAGAGGGCCTGGGCCGGAGTGAGGTTGCCACCGCTCGTGAAATGGTACCATAAGTCCCCTATCACCTGCAGAGGGCTGAGGGGACTTCTCCAGAAACCGTACCTGTCCGCCGATGAGGACAAGACGTAGCCCACGAGCGGCGCGCAGGACGCGAGGGCCGCCGCCTGGCAGGCCGCGCCAACCACCAGTGTCTTCCAGTGCCGTCTCCGCACTGCCTCAACCGCCACTACCACCAGCCCCCAAGGGAGGAGAAAAACGCTGAAGTAGTGCGCGTACAGGGCCGCCATCGTCGACAGGACGTACAGAACCCAGCCCCCCACTTGATCCGGGCGGCGCAGTGCCCGCAGCAGAAGGTACACCGAAAGCAGGCTCAAGAAAAGCCACAAGGAGTAGACCCGTGCCTCCTGAGAGTAGTACACCAGGAACGGCGAGAACGTCCCAACAAGCGCTGCGATTACCCCTGTTTCCGGCGTAGCCAGAGTGCGACCCAGCAAATACAGAAGCGCCACTACCAGAACGCCGAGGTACACCGAGAAGGCCCGCGCTGCGAACGGCGTCTGGCCAACCACACCGGACCAGGCGTGAAGCGCGAAGGAATGTAGGGGAAGCCACCCCACCGGGTTATTGTCCACAATCTGCCGAGGGCTCTGGCTCGCCAGATGAAGGGCAAAGCCCTCGTCAAACCAGAGACTCTGAGCGTCGAGCCGGTAGATACGCAGACCAAAGGCAAAAGTCAGAACAGCACAGAGGCCAAGATGGAGCCGAGCTCCTCCCAATGGGAGACCGCAACTCCTCGACCGAGCACTCATGAATCGTCACGTTCGCTGCGCATTCTGTGCCAAGTATACCATGGTGAGGTGCACCCAGCAATGCTGGCTGCGGCAGTGTAGCTTTCGTGAACACACGGTGTTACAATGGTAAAAGCCTGTCACCGCGGGAGGCGTTCCATGCTCACGAGACAAGAAACAGACCGCCGCGTGGTGGTCACCGGACTCGGTGCCGTCACACCACTTGGTAACGATGTGGACACCCACTGGGAAGGAGTCACTGCCGGGAAGTCAGGCGTCGGCTACATTACTCAGTTTGATGTTAGCGACTGCCCCGCCAAGATCGCGGCTGAAGTGAAAGGCTTCGATCCTCTGGACTACATGGACGCGCGCGAAGCGAAGCGGAGCTCGCGGTTCATCCAGTTCGCCAGTGCTGCTGCCAGCATGGCGCTGCGGCATGCCGGCCTGGACCTCTCCAAGGAGGACCCATGCAGGGTCGGCCTGGAGATAGGCAGTGCTGTCGGGGGCATGGGCATCGTCGAGGAGCAGGCAAACATCCTGAGGGAACGTGGATCTCGACGCATCCAGCCGACCGTCTTGCCCGCCGTGTTGCTGAGTATGGCCCCCTGCCAGATGGCCATTTCGTTCGGCATCAAAGGTCCTGCTTCTGCACCGGTGGCCGCTTGCGCCACAGGCGTGATTGCCATCGGCGAGGCGTCGCGACGGATACAGCGCGGCGACGTGGATGTGATGCTCGCCGGCGCCTCCGAGTCGGCCGGCTCGCCTCTCGTCATGACATGCCTGGCCCGCCTTGGGGCCCTATCCCTCAACGACAAGGACCCTCAGGGGGCCTGCCGTCCTTTTGATGCCCATCGAGACGGCTTCGTCATGGGTGAGGGCGGCGCTGTGGTGGTCTTGGAGTCCCTCAAACACGCGTTGAAGCGAGGGGCGCGCATTCTCGGGGAGATCATGGGCTATGGCTTCACGGCCGACGCCTATCACGTTGCGGCCCCCGATCCTGACGGTGATGGGGCAGCGCGAGCGATGAGCCTGGCCATAGAAGACAGTGGTTTGTGCCCCGGCGACATTGACCATATCAGTAGTCACGGCACAGCCACCGTTCTGAATGACGTAGCCGAGACCAAGGCCATCAAGACGGTCTTCGGGGAGAAGGCCTTTTCCATGCCGATCAACTCCATCAAGTCGATGATCGGCCACCTGCTGGGCGCGGCCGGCTCCATCTCGGCCGTTACCGCACTGAAGACCATCGAGGAGCATATCATACCACCCACCATCAATCTGCATACGCCTGATCCTGAGTGCGACCTCGACTATGTCCCTCTGGTCGCCCGTCGTGCCCGTGTGGACACCGTTCTGGTCAACGCTCTAGGCCTGGGCGGACAGAACGGCGCTCTGGTGCTCCGAAGATTCGACGAATCGCTTGCCTAGACGGGTATCCTGTGCTACATTTGCCT
>CAYGQI010000078.1:3249-7364 GCA_964351925.1 uncultured Anaerolineales bacterium
GGAGTCTCCCACGCCTACTCCCACTGTCGTGATTCCGACCCCGACCACAGCCATCGTGGAGCAGCCGACGGTGCTGCGCGCCACCCCCAGCACATCGGCCGAGCCGGAGGCTTCCCCCGCCGCACCCCAGGAGACGGAAGGCACAGTCTCTATCCCCAGCCTAGATACATTCGTGAGACAGTGCGTGTTTGGGGCGTTTGTTGCCGCAGTGCTGTTCGTCTTCGTGGGTGTGGTCCTCCTGATGCGGCGTCTTATCTGATGCACCAGCTCCTATCATAGTGCCATTGGATCGTTCAGGGGCTGGGCCGACCACCAGCCCCTGGTGCTTGATGCGATAGTGTTCACAACTGGAAGCTCATCATGCTAAGAAGGCTTATCGGAAAGCGCGAAGCCAGAGTGGAGGGAGCCAGGCTCATCGTCGGCCTAGGCAACCCTGGTGCCGAACACAGCAGAAATCGGCACAACGTGGGCTTCGTGGTCCTCGACAGACTGGCTGACTGGTTCAGACTTCCCTTTGACCGCCTCGAATTCCAGGGTCGCCTGGCTCGCGGGACGGTCGAGGGGAGGCCGGTCATTCTGCTCAAGCCGCTCTCCTACATGAATCGGAGTGGCAGCGTCGTTAAACCTGTCCTCTCCCGCTACAAGGTGAGGCTGGAGGATTTGCTCATCATCCACGATGATCTGGACCTGCTGCTCGGCCAAATCCGGATCAGAGCAGCTGGCAGCTCTGCAGGACATCGCGGGATGGAGTCCGTCATCGCCTCGCTGGGGACAGACATCATAGCCCGCATCCGCATCGGTATTGGCAGGCCGCATGGAGATCCTCCGGAGGAATACGTGCTGCAAGATTTCTCCCTCGAAGAACGCATCACCATGGAAGCTACGTATGAGCAGGCACTGGCGGCCGTGGTGTGTTTCCTCCGAGAGGGAATCGACGCCACCATGAACAACTACAACTAGGGGCGTGACTTGCGACTGTCTGGACTGGTTCCCCTATCTGAGGATTCAAAAGGTTTCCACGAGCTAACCAGGGCGCTGAGTTCACTTTCCGGGGAGGGCGCTGGAGGGCTAGTCCTCACCGTCCCAGAGACAGCACGGCCATATCTCCTCGCCGCCCTGCGAAACAACCTCAACGTCCCTATGCTGATCATTACCTCTCGTCGAGATCGAGCCCGTCACATTCACGAGCAGCTCAACATCTGGTCTGTGTCGGCGGATGGTCTCCTGCTCTTCCCAGAACCGGATGTGCTCAGCTTTGAACGGATTCCCTGGGACAGAGGCATCGCTCGGGATCGCCTGGCGACTCTAGCCGCCCTCTCTGAGGGTGGCCCAACCGAGCACGGCGAGCCATTCGCCGTCATCGCCTCGGTTCGAGCCCTGCTCCAGAAAACCATCCCCCGGGACCTCTTCGCGGAGAACCTCACACCACTGCACACCGGTCAGAAACTGAGCAGAAGGCAACTGCTGGAGAGACTGCGCGGACTCGGCTATCAACGGACTACCGTGGTGCAAGAACCGGGAGACTACAGTGCCCGAGGGGGGATAGTGGACGTTTTCTCTCCCCAGCGTGAGCAGCCGGTGAGGGTAGACTTCTTCGGCGACGAGATCGAGTCGCTACGCCTCTTCGACCCCACAACTCAGCGCTCTATCGGTGCTGTCACCTCCGAGACCCTGGCCCCCGCCCGGGAAGGACTACTCCTCGACGGAAGCGCAAGGCCAGGTATCGAACGACTCGACCTCTCCTCCTGCCACGGTGAGGCAGCCAGGGAGTTCGAAACCGATCTGGAGGCCATCAGCAACGGGGAACCGTTTGACACGCTGGAGTTCTATCTGCCCCACCTGTATGATGAGCCCGGCATGTTGCTGGAGTATCTCCCCCCGGAAGCGCTGCTGGTGCTGGAGGATCCCCTGGGATTGGAGGCCACGGTCACCAACCTCCAGACCCAGAACACGGGCCTGCGCCACGAGCTGGTACAGCAAGGGGAGCTGCCAAGAGGTCTCGAATCGCCTCATTTCACCTGGACCGCCCTGTGGGAAGGCTTCCAGAGCCGCCACAGAGTCGAGTTCCGCTATGAGGAAGAATCGGAGTGGGCCATCAACGAGACCTTCGCGGTCGGGAGACCCTACGCGGGGCGGTTGCAGGACGTGATCGCTGACTCCATGGGGATGACAGACAACAAGTGGCGCGTGGTCATGGTCTCGCGCCAGGCCCCGCGCCTTGCGGAGTTGAGCGACGAATGGGGCATCACGGTCCAGCCGGTCGAAGATGTGACGGAGCCCCCTGCTGAGGGTAGTCTGACGCTGCTACAGGGAAGCCTCACTTCTGGCTGGCAGATGCAACACAGCGATGGGCGAAGGACTGTCCTGCTCACCGATGGTGAGATCTTTGGCTGGGTCAAGCCAGAGCCGCGCCGGCCCTATCACCCGAAGCCTCTGCCCCCTGAGGCTTTCTTCTCCGACATACGGCCCGGCGACTATGTGGTGCACATGGAACACGGCATAGGCATCTTCCAGGGCCTGGTGCATCTGGATGTAGATCAGGCCCATCGTGAGTATCTGCAAGTGGACTACGCGGAGGGCGACAGGCTCTACGTTCCCACCTACCAGGGGGATCGCCTGAGCCGATACGTGGGAGCCCAGGCTCAGCCGCCTCGCATCGATCGTCTGGGCACTGCCCACTGGGCTCGCGTCAAGGAGAGCGCCAAGCAGGCGGTGGAGGAGATCGCCAGGGACCTCCTGGAGCTGTACTCCGTGCGAGAAGTGGTGAGTGGCCACGCTTTCTCGTCAGACACGCCATGGCAACGGGAGCTTGATGCCTCTTTCCCGTATGTGGAAACTGAAGACCAGATGCGGGCCATCGAAGAGGTGAAGAGAGACATGGAGAAGCCCAGGCCCATGGACCGGCTGGTCTGCGGCGACGTGGGCTATGGCAAGACGGAAGTTGCCCTCCGTGCTGCCTTCAAGTCGGTCATGGACAACAAGCAGGTTGGGCTCCTGGTCCCCACCACCGTCTTGGCCCAGCAACATTACCGCACCTTCAAGGAGAGGCTGGCACCCTTCCCCGTGGTGGTGGAGATGCTCTCCCGATTCCGAACGCGGAGCGAGCAAGAGCGCATCTTGGAGGGCCTTAAGCAGGGAACGATAGACATCGTCATCGGTACTCACCGGCTCCTTCAAAAGGACGTCAGTTTCAAGGACCTGGGGCTGCTGATCATCGACGAAGAACAGCGATTCGGTGTGGCCCACAAGGAACAGCTGAAGCGCATGCGGCAAGAGGTCGACGTGCTGACTCTCACCGCCACACCCATTCCCCGCACCCTGTACCTGTCCCTGTCGGGGGCCAGGGACATGAACACCATTGACACGCCGCCTGAGTACCGCCTGCCCGTGGTCACCAGGGTTGTAGCCTACGACGAAGCGCTGATTCGGCGGGCTATCCTGCGTGAGATGGACCGCGGTGGGCAGGTCTACTTCGTGCACAACAGGGTGCAGGGCATTCAGCAGATCGCCAGGCGACTGCGCAGACTGGTGCCCGAGGCGGACATTGTGGTCGGACATGGCCAGATGGACGAGGGCATGCTGGCCGAGGTGATGACCGAGTTCGCCTCAGGTGCACACGACGTCCTGGTCTGCACCTCCATCATCGAAAGCGGGATAGACATCCCCAATGCCAACACCCTCATCGTCAACCGGGCCGATCGTTTCGGGCTGGCACAGTTGTATCAGCTGCGGGGGAGAGTGGGGAGAAGCACGGTGAGGGCCTATGCCTACCTGCTCTTCGACGCCGACGCACTCCTTAACGAGGACGCACGCAAGCGACTGGAGACCATCAAGGAAGCGAGCGAGCTGGGAGCTGGCTTCCGCATCGCCATGAGAGACCTGGAGATCCGGGGCGGTGGCGACGTCCTGGGCACCCGGCAGCACGGCCATATCAGCGCCGTAGGCTTCGACCTGTACTGTCGCCTGCTGGCCAGGGCTGTCGAAGAAGTGAAGGAGGCAGAGCCGGACAAGAATCGTGAGTCGGGCCTATCACTCCCACGGCCGTCTTCTGGCTTGGCAGAGGCCAGCGGGCCCACCATCGGACTGCCCCTCGATGCCCTGCTCCCCGATGACTA
>CAYGQI010000079.1:0-1295 GCA_964351925.1 uncultured Anaerolineales bacterium
TGCCGTGAGTACGTTAGTCTTGATGCGTCTACTGGAGTCGGCGCCCAGCAGATATGATAGGGGCGTGCGTATCCTCACGCTGGGCAGGCTGGAAGATGCGTACGATCGCTTGATCTCCCACGTGGAGGAAGGACAGAGAGTCCTGGACATAGGCTGCGGAACAGGGGCACTGACACTGAGAGCTGCTGCCCGGGGGGCGTTGGTCAAGGGCATTGACGTGAACTCGCAGATGCTGGAGGTGGCCAGACGGAAGGCACGGGACGCAGGTTTGGTGGACCACGTCGAGTTCTGCGAGATGGGCGTCGTAGAACTGGACACTGAAGTGCCCAACTCCTATGACGTGGTGATGAGCGGGCTGTGTTTCTCGGAGCTAACCCCGGACGAAGTGTCCTATGCCCTGGAACAGGCGATGAGGATACTCGCGGACGGAGGTCGCCTGCTCCTGGTCGACGAAGTGTTGCCCCGCAGCTTCCCCAAGCGTCTCCTGAGTGCTGCGGTGAGAATGCCGCTGGCCATCGCGGCCTACGTGTGGACTCAGACCACCACCCGTCCGGTGGAAGGCTTGCCCGAAAAGGTCCGGAAAGCGGGCTTCGTCGTAGAGTCGATCAGGCTGACGCACCTGGAGACTCTTCTGGAGTTGGTCGCCACAAAGCAGATGAAGGGCGCGGGATGAGTTCCCCGAGATACGCCCTCGTGAATGTGGTGGGGACCCTGGTCAGGTTCTTCCCATGGCCCTGCAAGACGGGCTTGGTGGAGATAGGGCGACCCGGCAGGGAATCGCCCGTGCTGGTGACCGGCAACTATCGCCTCACGGTGGAGCGGTTGCGCAGGGCACTGAGGGGTGTTGATGCATACTTGCTGGTGGCGAATAGCCGCGGCATCAACGTCTGGTGCGCGGCTACCGGTGGGTTGCTGACCAATCACGATGTACTGTCGGTTCTCAAGACCAGCGGTATCGAGGACCGAGTGGACCATCGGCAGGTGATACTGCCCCAACTGGCCGCCACCGGAGTGGAAGGTAGGGCGCTGGAGGAGAAGAGCGGTTGGAAGGTGGTGTGGGGACCAGTCTATGCCGAGGATGTCCCGGCCTTCCTGGGCACCCAGTTGGAGAAGAGTACAGAGATGCGCCAGGTGAGGTTTCCCTGGACAGAGCGGCTGGAGATGGCCGTGGCCTGGGCGTTGCCCGTTTCGCTATTGTCAGTCCTGATCACGGCTGTAATCTGGCGCCAGGCCCTTCTGCCCGCGGCCTTTGTGGTCTGGGGTCTGGCACTGGCCCTGTACATGTGCTTTCCTCT
>CAYGQI010000079.1:1395-7364 GCA_964351925.1 uncultured Anaerolineales bacterium
GACGGACGGCTCAAGCTCGTCCTGGACAAGGAGCGGTGCAGGGGAGTCGGCTATTGCGAAGACGTCTGTCCACGCGGCTGTTATGAGGTGGATCGCGCTCAGCGCAGCGCTTCCATGCCCGGGGCGCAGAGGTGCGTGCAGTGTGGGGCTTGCATCGTGCAGTGCCCCAACGATGCGCTCCACTTTGAGAGCTCGGAGGGAGGCATCATAGCGCCGGACACAATTCGGAGGTTCAAGCTGAACTTGATGGGGAAGAGGGTGGAGAGATAGGAGGATGGGATGTACAGAGCAGCGGTGATGGTGGCCCCGGGTCGGCCACTGGAAGTGCGTGACTACCCCGCTCCGGAGATGGAGCCGGGGAGCGTCCTTCTGCAGACTATCTTCAGCGAAGTGTGTGGGACAGACGTACACCTGCATCATGGGCGGCTGGCAGGGGTGCCGTATCCGATCATTCCCGGGCACGTCAGCGTGGGGCGCATCTCCGCCATGGCGGGGGAGGTGCGGGACGTAGAGGGAGAGGTGTTGCACAGCGGCGATGTCGTCGCCTTTCTGGACGTGCACGAGACCTGCGGTAGATGCTGGTACTGCCTGGTAGCGAAGGCCAGCACTCGCTGCCCCAGCCGCCGGGTGTACGGCATCACCTACTCCGCCGATGAAGGGCTGCTGGGCGGCTGGAGCGAGGCCATTTATCTAAAGCCTGGCGTGAAGATCATCAAGCTCCCCCAGGGGTTGACCGCCGAGAGGTACATCGCTGCCGGGTGCGGCCTCCCCACCGCCACACACGCGCTGGAGCGCGCCGAGGTGCAGTTGGGCGATGCCGTGGTGGTACAGGGCTGCGGGCCCGTGGGCCTGAACGCCGCAGTGATGGCCCAGCTTTCGGGCGCCACGCAGGTCATCGTGGTGGGCGCGCCCAAGAAGCGGCTGGACCTGGCACGCGCCCTCGGCGCAGATCACACCATCGACATCGAGGAGCATGGTCCCGACGAGCGCATCTCCGTCGTCCGCGAGTTGACCCACGGTCGCGGCGCCGATGTGACCATCGAAGCCACGGGCAACCCCTCTGCCCTGCCCGAGGGCATGCGTATGACTCGCGACAACGGTCGCTACGTGGTGGTGGGGCAGTACACCGACGCCGGCGACGTGGAGATCAACCCCCACTGGGACATCAACCGCAAGCATCTGGAGATACGCGGCTGCTGGGGCAGCGATTTCAGCCATTTCTACCGAGGCATCCAGGTCCTGGCGAAGCATGGCCATCGGTTCCCGTACGAAGGGTTCATCAGCAAGATATACAGGCTGGAGGAGATGGACCAGGCACTGGCCGATGTGGAAGCCCTCAAAGTGGTGAAGGCGGTCGTGCAGCCTTGAGCCAGGCGCTCTTCGTTTCAGGAAGGCACCCCTGCTGTCCGGGGAGGCTTCGTGTCGTGGACGGACGCTAGCGTACTTGCTCTTCCGCGCCCACGATGGGTGACCATCGGCGGAGCGGAGTGGTGATGTGAGGGCAAGGCCTGCCATGCCCTTTTGCCCGGCCCTGGTACCACGCTGCGATTATCCCTGAGCCTTGCGCGTGGGGTGTTGTGCAAGTAGAATTCGGCAGGGTAGCAGATGGACCTCTTCGAGTATTCCCTCAGCGATCAATTCAAGAAGGAAGCGCCCCTGGCTGCTCGCATGCGCCCTCGCAGTCTCGACGAGATGGTCGGCCAAGAGCATATCCTGGGGCCGGGCAAGCTGCTGCGGCGGGCCATTGAGGCTGACCGCCTCGGGTCGATCATTCTCTGGGGACCGCCTGGCACGGGGAAGACCTCTCTGGCTTCCGTGATCGCCAACACCACGGAGAGCGCTTTCGAGGGTGTGAGCGCCGTGATGGCTGGAGTGAAAGAGCTGCGGCAGTTCATAGCCGCGGCCAAGAACCGGCGTGTAATGTCCGGGCGGCGAACCATACTGCTGGTGGATGAGATCCACCACTTCACCAAGACCCAACAGGATGCGCTGCTTCCTCACGTCGAAGACGGTCTCGTCACTCTGATAGGCGTTACCACGGAGAACCCCTACTTCGAGGTCATCGGAGCGCTGGTCTCGCGTTCCCGGATCTTCCGGCTGGAGCCTCTGACTGAGGAGGATCTGAGATCTATTGTGGCCAGGGCACTGGAGGACGAGGAGCGGGGCCTGGGCCACAAGAAGGTGGAACTGGAAGAGGAGGCCCTGGCGCACCTGGTCCGCGTGGCTGGGGGCGATGCGCGAATCGTCCTCAACGCTCTGGAACTGGCGGTGGAGACGACCCGACCCGAGGAGGGCGGCGTGATTCGAGTCACCCTGGAGGTCGCCGAAGATTCAATTCAACGCCGCGCCGTGCTCTACGACAAGGACGGCGATGCTCACTACGACACTGTCTCGGCCTTCATCAAGAGCTTGCGGGGCTCCGACCCGGACGCCGCGCTATACTGGCTGGCCAGAATGATCCATGCGGGGGAGGACCCACGACTCATCGCCCGGCGGATGATCATTCTGGCCTCGGAAGACATCGGCAACGCCGATCCCCAGGCGCTGACGGTGGCGACCTCAGCCGCGCAGGCGCTGGAATGGGTGGGACTGCCGGAAGCCCAGTACAGTCTGGCGCAGGCGGCGATCTACTTGGCCACCGCCCCCAAGAGCAACTCGGCAGGAGGCTACTTCAAAGCCCTGGCCGACGTGGAAGAGCAGGGAGTGGGTGAGGTGCCTGACCACCTGAAGGACCCGTCACGCGACGGAGAGGCTCTGGGCCACGGCAAGGACTACAAATACCCTCATACATACCCAGGGCACTTCGTGCGCCAGCAGTATCTTCCGGACCGCCTCCAGGGCAAGAGGTACTACGAGCCGTCCGAGGAGGGGTACGAGCGGGAGATTCGCAGGCGCATAGAGGACTGGCGCGGAGAGGGCCGGGGCGCACGTGAGTGACTTATCAGACGGTGTATCTGGAGTCCAGGTCAACCGAGACGATGCTTGACAACTGGTTCGCCATATGGTATACTAGAGATTCAATGAGTTGAGCAATCGACGGTGCTGAGGTGCACCTGCGGCTCGTCGCCGAGTCGATGAAGGGATGGAGGGCCCACCCAGGAGTGGGTCTCTGATTCGTGTCTCCCGCTCACCATGCGCGCATCCTGGGGTCTCAGGTGTCAGGAATGGAGTCAGGGCTTGAGGGTGACAGAAGATGGAAGCTGGAGAACGGCTAGGGCCGCAGGGAGAAGACGAGGTTCTGGAGTTCGAGCACCGCGTATCGGAGCCTGAAGCCGCTGCGCAAGGCCCCCGACACGCGGACGATGTGCCCCAGCTGAAACGGGGACTCCCGAGCAGGTCGCCGTTGCTGGACGGGCTTGGGGCCCTGGTGACGATCTTCGATCGCCAGGGTAGGATACGGTGGATGAACCGCCTCTGCGAGCAGACCACCGGCCTGCCCTTCGAGGAGGTGTGGGGCAGACACATCTGGGAGGTGCTGGTACTTCCGGAAGATGCTGGCATCGTCAGGAATGCGCTGACAGATCTGGGCACCGGCCGGTTCAACAGGGGTTACGAGAGTCAGTTGCTTGCCCGAGGGGGAGAATCGAGGATCATTCAGTGGTCAACTGCGCCACTACTGGACGGCGAGGGACCGGTTGAATACATCATCGGCGTAGGTGTAGATATCACGGACAGGAAGTTGGCGGAAGAGACGCTCCGCAAGAGCGAGGAGCATTATCGGCACCTGGTGGAATCGTCGCCCGACGCGATATACGTGCATCACCGCGGGAAGATCGTGTTTGCCAATCGGGCAGGTGCCATGCTTCTGGGGGCATCAGATCCAGGCGAGGTCATGGGACGATCTGTGCTGGACTTCGTGCACGGCGACGATCGTGCCATGGTCAAGGCGCGTTTGGAGAAGGTGCTTGAGCATGACACGGAGCTGGCCCTCATCGAGCGACGGTTGGTGCGCCTCGACGGGTCGGTGGTGCAGGTCGAGGCTCATTCCATCTTCCCTTTCATGTACCAGGGCAAGCCCGCGGTGCAGGTGGTGGCGCGACGTCTGGCGGACACGGCGGAGGCAGAGGTGCGCATTCCCGACCACGATGATCAGAAGTTTGAGACGCTGCTGGGCATAACATCAGAAGCGATCATCACCACTGATCTGAGGGGGCGGATCAACGAGGCCTCGCAGCCCGCAGCCGAGCTGTTCGGTTTCGACGGCACTGACCCCCTGCTGGGCAAGAGCGCCTTCGAGTTGGTCCTGCCTGAGGATCACGAGGAGTTCATCCGGAATCTTCAGAGGACCTTCAGAGCAGGTGCCGTGGGTGGCATCGAGCTTACCCTCTTGAGGCAGGATGGTAATCAGTTCCGGGCTGTGCTAGAAATGGCTCTGCTGAGGGGTGACGAGGGGAGACCTCGGGGTTTCATCGCCACGGCAAAAGATCTCACACGCGCTCAGGCACAGCCGGAAGCCCTCGAAGAGCCCCATCGTGAGGGGTCCGAGTCCTCCGCGTTGCTGGAAGCTTCTCGCGCTGTGCTGGTGTATCGGGACTTCGAGCCTGCGGCGCGCGCCATCTTCGACGCCTGCAAGAACCTCATCGGCGCTGACGCAGGGTACGTGGGCTTGATGAACGAGGATGGGACCAGGGACAACGTCCTCTTTGCTACTCCAGAGGACCTCTCCTGGACGTGGATACTGACCACTTCCAGGCCGCTGAGGGAGCTGAGGGCAGAGGTGTACCTCACTGGGAAGGCGATGTTTCTCAACGGTTTGACCTCCGCCAGGGGCTCGCGGATGGTCATGGAAGAGTACGCCCTGGTTGACAACGTGCTCTTCGCGCCGCTGAGGGTTGAGGACAACGCCGTAGGCTTGCTGGCCCTGGCCAACAAGAAAGGGGGTTTTGTCGAGGAGGATGCCCGTATGGCATCTGCATTCGGCGAACTGGCCTCGGTGTCACTGGAGAGCAGTCGCGCCCTGGAGGCCCTGGAGCTGAGCGAGGGAAGGTTCCGTTCGGTCGCCGAGGCGACGGGAGATGCCATCGTCACCTTCGATAGTGAAGAGCACATCGTCTACTGGAATCCTGGTGCGGAGGCCATGTTCGGCTTCGCCGCCGAGGAGATGATGGGCAAGCGGCTGACCCTGGTAGCCCCAGGCGATCTTCGCGAGGCGTTCAAGAACGCCGTCAACGAAGTCGAATCTGGCGGATTGTCCAGCAGCCTAGCTCGACCTGTGGAGATGATTGGCCGTCGAAAGGATGGAAGCACTTTCCCCTTGGAGCTCTCCTTCGCCGGCTGGAATACCCGCCGGGGCGTTTTTCTCACCAGCATCATCAGGGATATCACCGAGCGCAAGCTCGCAGAGCACGATCTGAGGCTGCTCGCCGATCACGATCATCTGACCGGCTTGCCCAACCGGTCGCTCTTCCGTGACCGTCTGATCCAGGCTCTGGCTGCCGCCAATCGTTTCCCCCAGAGACTGGCGGTGATGACGATCGATGTGGATCATTTCAAGGGCATCAATCACCGGTTGGGATCCCAGGCTGGAGACCAACTGTTGCAGGCCCTCGGCGATCGTCTCACGGGGCTGGTGCGTACGGCAGACACGGTGGCGCGATCGGGCGACGATGAGTTCGTCCTGCTGCTGCTGGCCATCGAAGCGCCTGAACACAGCGACAGGGTCGCAGAGCGGATCATGCGGGCGCTGAAGGAGCCGTTCTATTTGAGCGGTCACGAGGCCCGCATCACGGTGAGCATGGGCGTTGCAGTCTACCCCGACGATGGCGAGGACGTGGACACGCTGATCAGGGGTGCGGACCTGGCGATGTGCCAGGCCAAGGAGGAGGGGCGGGACGGCTACAGGCGTTGCTTGCCCGCGACGGTGAGCGAGGAGGATTCTCAGCCATAGGCCGCCTGGATCCCTAGTGGGACGAGGGGCTATTGCGCCGTTCACGCGGCAAGCCCGACATCGCCTCGGTCACACGGTTCTT